>DATAIA010000033.1:0-3310 GCA_036262895.1 Xanthobacteraceae bacterium | reverse complement strand
AAGACGCTCGTTATTCTGCTCTGCGGCGGCAGCAAGCGAACCCAGACTAAGGACATCAAAATGGCCCAGCGTATGGCAATGGAGGTTTGATATGGCAACCAAACTCACCAAGTTTGACGTTCGCGATCACCTCAAGACGGTCGAAAAGCAAATTGCCTATTTGGAGGCTGCCCTTGATCAGGATGACCCCTCGTTTATCGCAATGGCGATCGGGGATGTTGCCCGCGCGCGTGGCGTCAGCAAATTTTCGCGTGAAACCGGATTGAGCCGTGAAGCAATTTACAAGGCATTCCGCCCAGGCGGCAATCCGACGATAGAGACCGTCAACAAAGCCATGCAAGCGCTAGGCCTTCGACTGAAACTGGTGCCGCGCAAGGCAGCGTAACGCGATGGCCTCAAGACCCAAACAAACTGCCCTGCCCCGAGCTACCCGAACCGCGGCGGCTCTTGGGCTTCGCGCTCTCCTTGCGCGTTGGCGGGCCCTCGGCGATGGCTCCGACGCGGCCATCGGAAAATTCGATGTCGAGCAGCGAACCTTTAACAACGTCAGCAGAAAGCCGCAGCGGATGGCCGGCATGGTCGCGCACCAAGGCAAATCCACGCGCAAGCACGCCTTGATATGAAAGCGCCGATAGCAGCTGTCCCGCACGCTCTACGGCAAGATTTCGGCGGTCGATCAGCAAGCGCTCGGCGCGCTGCGCACGTTCGATCAACATGGCGATACGCTCGCGATCGCGTGCAATGCGCGTGCGATGGGCCTGGGCATTGGCACGAAATCCCGCGGAGAGCCGGGCACCGATTGCGGTAAAGCGTTCGCGTCTTTTATCGCGCAACACGCCCGTGCAATGGCGCATCCGCGCGGACATTGCCTTGAGGTTTTCCGCGTCGCGCCTAATTCGTGTGCGCAAAGTCTGAGGCGTCAATCGCCCGGCAATCCTGGAAAACTGCGTGTGATGAATTTGTGCGTTGGCATTGAGCGCGCGGGGCAGCCGCTCGGCGAGATTGTCGAGCTTCTGCCAACGGTTGGCGAGCAAAGTTTCAGCATTGGGCAAGGCGCGGGCGGCGGATCTCAGCTCCGAACGACGCATTTCAATCCCGCGCGCCCAGCAGCTCAGCGACCGGCGCGCGAGGCTTTCAATTTGCGCGATCAAATCGGCACGCACCGGGACAGCCATTTCCGCCGCGGCCGTCGGGGTCGGAGCGCGTTTGTCGGCGGCGAAATCGATCAGCGTCACGTCAGTCTCGTGGCCGACCGCGGAAATCAGCGGGATCATGCTCTCGGCAGCCGCCCGGACCACGATTTCTTCGTTGAACGGCCACAAGTCTTCAAGCGAACCGCCGCCACGCGCAACGATCAGAAGATCCGGCCGGCGGATCGGTCCCGTTTCCGGCAGCGCATTAAAGCCATGAATGGCGGCAGCAACTTCGGCGGCGGCGCCATCGCCCTGAACCCGCACCGGCCAAACCAGAACATGGCGCGGAAGACGATCGGCCAGCCGGTGCAGAATGTCGCGGATGACCGCGCCGGTCGGCGAGGTAACGACGCCGATGACGGTCGGCAGATAAGGCAGTAGTTGTTTGCGCGCCTCGTCGAACAGGCCTTCGGCTGCCAATTTGCGCTTGCGCTCTTCCAACAGCGCCATCAATGCGCCGATACCGGCAGGCTCGATCGCCTCGATGACGATCTGATAGCTGGATCGCCCCGGATAAGTCGTCAGCCGGCCGGTGGCGATGACCTCAAGCCCTTCTTCCGGCTTGATCCGCATCCGCCCGAAGACACCCTTCCAGACGACCGCGTCAATCCGGGCCCCCTCGTCCTTCAATGCGAAATAGGCGTGGCCCGACGAATGTGGCCCGCGATAGCCGGAAATTTCGCCGCGCACCCGGACATAGCCATAGGCGTCCTCCACGGTGCGCTTGAGCGCCGTGGAAAGCTCGGAGACCGTCAGTTCGGCCACGTTGTCGCCGGATGCGCCGGTCATTGCGTCTAATCTCTTGGCGTCTAATCTCTTGCGATCGGGTTTTGCCATGGTACACCACGAAAGCGGCTATCACTCTGCTCATTCCCACGAAAGTGGGAATCCAGATTTTTATTTTTTCGCTGGATCCCCGCTTACACGGGGTGAGCGGCTCACGGTGCGACCTTCTCCATGAACATTCTCCTTCTCGGATCAGGCGGTCGGGAACATGCACTCGCCTGGAAAATCGCCGGCAGCCCGCTTGTAGATCAATTCTACTGCGCTCCGGGCAATGCCGGAATCGGCAGCGAAGCCAAGCTCGTCAATCTCGATCTTGCGGACCATGGCGCAGTGATTGCGTTTTGCAAGTCACAAGGCATCGATTTTGTCGTGGTCGGCCCGGAGGCGCCGCTCGTTGCCGGTATTGTCGACGATCTTGAGGCCACCGGTATCAAGACATTCGGACCGACCAAGGCCGCCGCACGGCTGGAAGGTTCCAAAGGGTTCACCAAGGACCTGTGCCGCGCGCACGCGATCCCCACCGCCGCCTACGAGCGCTTTAGTGCGGCAGCGGCCGCCAAAGCCTATCTTCGCACCCAATCGATGCCGATCGTAATAAAGGCCGATGGGCTTGCCGCGGGCAAAGGCGTGATCATCGCGCAGACGCTGGCCGAGGCCGAGGCGGCGGTCGACATGATGTTCGACGGCGGGCTCGGGGTCGCCGGTGCGGAGGTCGTGATCGAGGAATTTCTTACGGGCGAGGAAGCTTCTTTCTTTGCGCTGTGCGACGGCGAGACGGCAATCCCCTTCACGTCGGCTCAGGACCACAAGCGCGTTTTCGATGGCGATCTCGGCCCCAATACCGGCGGCATGGGAGCGTATTCGCCGGCCCCCATCATGTCGCCCACCATGACGCAGCGGGTGATGAACGAAATCATCATACCGACAATGCGCGCCATGAAAGCCATGGGCGCGCCCTTCAAGGGCATTCTGTTCGCGGGGCTGATGATCGGCGACGAAGGACCGAAGTTGATCGAATATAATGTCCGGTTTGGCGATCCCGAATGCCAGGTGATGATGCTGCGCTTGATGTCGGACATCGTCCCCGCGCTGATTGCTTCGCGCGACGGCATGCTCAAAACCTTCGATTTGCGTTGGTTTGAGGAAGCCGCGTTGACGGTGGTAATGGCCGCCAACGGATATCCCGGCGCTTACGACAAGGGATCGGAGATTTCCGGGCTCGCGCAAGCAGCCGATATCGAGGGCGTCGAAATCTTCCACGCGGGAACCCGGGAGCAAGATGGGCGCATTCTCAGCCATGGCGGGCGCGTTCTGAACATCTGCGCGCTCGG
>DATAIA010000032.1:0-3692 GCA_036262895.1 Xanthobacteraceae bacterium | reverse complement strand
CGGCTTGGGATGACCCCGCAGATAGAATGTGTACTGGGTGAAATTGGCATTCACGTCGTAATGGGTGGCCAGCGCCGCGACAGGTTGCGCCGTGGTGGGGTAAGGATTGGTGAGACCTTCGAATAATGCCGCAACAATGAGCCGCTCATAGCCTCCCGTCACCTTGCCAGGATCGAGGGAGCCCGCTTCGCTGCCGATCAGGTAAACCAGCCGCTGCGTGGACGGTGGGTCGGTTTTCCCGAAATAAGCGCCGTCCATGGTTCCGCAGGCGGCGAGGCCGAGCGGGCCACCGGTCAGCAGCGCTCGGCGCGAGATCGGGCTATTCACGATGCCCTCCGATTGGTGTCGGTCCATGCGGATTTAAATCCGGGCAATCCGATATGATTCTTGTGCAACGCGTGAAGTTCGC
Source organism: Xanthobacteraceae bacterium (assembly GCA_036262895.1). GTDB lineage: Bacteria > Pseudomonadota > Alphaproteobacteria > Rhizobiales > Xanthobacteraceae > AP-16. The sequence continues at coordinate 3,283 of DATAIA010000032.1, read as the reverse complement.
TGCCCTCCAGCGAGGCCCATCCGTGCCGCGGCGCGTGGTCGAACCGGCGGGCACGACTTGGAGCTTCGCCGGTGGAATGATGTACCGTGGTGTGCCGGTTGAATAACGCGTAGACAACGCGCGGTTCGGTCAACTCCCCTGACCTCGTCGGATCTGGAGCGCCGAGTTTAACCCTGAGTACGGCGATAGGCTCTTGCCGGTTGGGTGGGTCGATCCAACCGAAGTACGGTTCTTCCGCCGCACGACACTGTATCAGCAGCAAAAGGGCCGCAAGCAGTGTGTGTATCGGGACTAGATTCATGACGGCCTCCAGTTTCGATCGATCCAGACGTATTTGAAATGGTGCTCATCGAGCGCATTGTACGCCCATCCGCGCACATAAGGCTTCAGCAGTGAGGAGTACGTCTGAAAGTAAAGGGGGATCAACGGCATGGCGGCCAGGAGAAACCTTTCACATTCGGCGAGACGTTGCATGCGGATGGCGAGATTCGGGGATCGATCCGCCAATGTGAGGAGAGCATCAAATTTTGCGTCGCTCCAGCCCGTGCCGCTTTGGACCGATCCGTTCTGGAACAGATCAAGAAACGTCGCCGGATCCGTATACTTACCCGTCCAACCGCCTTCTATTACGCCGCGGTAAGTGAGATCGAGCGAGGTCCGAATCCATACGACGAACTCAAGCCGCTGCAATCTCACTTCAATATTCAGATTCGTACGCCATTGCTGTTGGAGGATCTCGGTGACACCCGGTGAACCCTCAAAAGTCAGGTCGATTGTCATCCGCTTGCCGGAACGGCTCGGAAAACCTGCTTTTATCATGAGCGAGCGCGCTCCCTCGGGGTCATAGCGCAGTACGTCGAAGGAGATGCCGTCCACATCGACGGGCAGACTGGTCACCGGCTCGTATCCCTTCATCGACGGCACACAGCCGATGGCGGGGCGTTGGCCTGCTTCAAGAGCTTTTACAATGGCCTGTTTGTCCGTAGCCATGTTGAGTGCGTAACGCATAAGAACGTTGTCGAAGGGAGCCGCCCGGACGTTGATCGCGTAATCGCCGCGATCCAGAGCTGGCGTAGTCCAATAATCCGTACGGTTGCGCAAAGCTCCGGCAAATGGCGGTCCCATGAAGTTGCCATCCGTCACGTGGGCGTCGCCCGACTTATACAGATTCACCAGGAGGCTGTGTCTTACAGGAAGGAAGACCAGTTCCTCCAGTTGCACTACTTCGGCTTCGTAGTAGCGTGGATTCCGAACTAACACGACCCGCTGGTAAGGCCGCCACTCTTTGAGACGAAACGCGCCGCTTACGACCCTTCCCCACTCCAACGCGCGAGCGACCGCGTGGGAGGGCACCGCGAAAAAACAGCGCTGCGCCTGAAGAGCCAAAAAGTGCACGGCCGGCGCGCGGAGGATTACTTCGAACGTAAGATCGTCCATTGCGCGCACACCCAGGTCCTCGGGATCGCGCTTCCCTTTGTGAATCTCCTCCGCATTTTGGATGTAGTAAAAGTAGTTGGCATCGGCAGACCCGGTCTTCGGGTCGACTACGCGCCGCCACGAGTAGACGAAGTCTTTGGCGGTAATCAGCGCCCCATCGCTCCATCGCGCCGGGATGCCGTCCAGCGGCGCTTTGTGGCCGCGCGAGAATTCCTCTGGCAGGTCGTCAGTATTTGGAAAGCGTATTCCGCGCGGATGCGGGTGGCCGCGAAGATAAAACGTGAAACGGGTAGCCTCGCTGTTTGTTTCAAAGTGTGTGGCCAGGGCGGCCATTGGCTCCAGAGTAACGGGATGGAATTTCGTCAGACCATCAAAAAGCGCGTTGATGATGCGCATCTCGGTACCGCCGGCATAGGTACCCGGATCGAAAGCGTCCGGCTCATTCCCGTTCGCGTACACCAACCGCTGCCGGGCGGGAGGGGTGACCGATCCGAAGTAAGGCGATTGGTGGCCGCAACCCACCAGCACGAGTGGGCCCGCAGCCAGAATTCCACGGCGGGGGATCTGGCGTATCACGATGGCCTCCAGCTGGTGTCGATCCAGGCATACTTGAGCGAATGCACATCCATGACATTGGGTAACATCCCCCGCACATACGGCTTTTGCGGGTAAGCCCAGACATCATAGAACACGGGAATGAAGGGCATCGCGCTCAAAAGATATCTCTCGCACTCCGAGAGCATCTGCATACGAGACCGCTGGTCCAGTGCCGAGTTAGCTTTCGCAAGCATTTCATCGTAGTTGGCATCGGACCAGCCGGTTGCGTTGACCGACGCGCCGGTCACGAACTGGCTTAGAAACCAGTTGGGATCCAGATAGAGTCCCCAATCCAAATACTCGGTCATGCCGCGATAATTTCCGGAAAAGATCCGTTCGAGGAATGCTTGGAACTCCTGCGTAGCGATGTTAGCCTGGATGTTGAGAGTGGACCGCAATTGTTGTTGAAGGATCTCGCAGCGGAGCCGTACGTCTGCGGAACCGGGCCCAAGCAGGTCGAACTGAACCCGACGGCCGTTCGCATCGCGGCCCCCAGGGTATCCAGCCTTGGCCAACAGGGCACGGGCGCCTTGCGGATCATGTTTCAGCACGTCATAAGGTTCGCCGTCGACCTTGATTACCAGACTCTCCGGCGGGCTGTAGCCATCCAGTGGAGGGACAAGTGTCCGCGCCGCCGTCCGCCTGAAGCCGAACACATCCGCCATCGCCTTCTTGTCGATGGCCATGTTGACGGCGTATCGCAACAACACGTTATCAAACGGCGGCCTCCGGGTATTGAAACACGGGAACCATACACCAAATGATGGAGAGGTGCGCAAGTCGCGCTTTCGTTGCAATGCGGGCGCGAGATGTGGAGAGAGTGCAATTCCGGCGGTCAGGTGCGCATAGCCAGACTTGTACAAATTCACGCAACTCGTCTCATTCGGAATGAGCAGGTACGACACTGCTTCCAGCGTGACCAGTCCTGCCTCGATGTAGTGTGGATTCCTCGTCAGAACCATTCGATCGCGCAAGCGGAATTCCGAGAGCAGAAATGGTCCGCTGGTTACAATGCGGCCGGGATCAGTCCAATTCGTCTGACGCGGCGCCGGGGCCACAATGGCTTGGCGGGGAACCGCCGACAGTGCTGGGCATGATAAGAGCCGGAGGAAATAGCCCGTGGGCGCGCACAGGTCCATCTGCAGAGTGAATTCATCCACTGCTCGCACGCCTACTTTCTCCGGCGACAGGAGGCCTGCATTTACCTCGCGCGCGTTTTGCACGCAATACAGTAGATGCGAGAAAGGCG
>DATAIA010000031.1:0-2645 GCA_036262895.1 Xanthobacteraceae bacterium | reverse complement strand
CGAATTCACCATGCGCGGTCCAGACGTGAATGGTCAGACACGGGTTTTGCGCACCGCGGATGGGGTTCACTTTACGAAAGCCGGGGCCCGGAAGTTGGCGCACTATATTGAACGCGACTTTACGCCTGTGATTCGCGATCAGCGTACTCCGGCTGCCATCCCGGCTGGCCCAAGCGACAAGATTACTCCGAAGGAAGAGCGCCCCATAGCAGGTCCGGTGGTCCCTCTTACGGGCAAGCTACAGCCCGCCAGCGATTTGGCGGGCAGGTCTGTAGACAATCGTCAGGCGGACACGATTGCTAACCGGGTGCTGCTAGATGGCGAACCCCTATTGCCGCCCAAGGGGCGCGCGGATGATTTTACTTGGCCTCGTTCGAAGGAAGAGGAGAAGCCGGATTCGGTCAAAACGAATCATGAGGCCCCCACGCACGTGGGCCGAAGCCTGAAAGCGTCCCGTAGCAAGAAAAATCATCCGCCACGATCTCCATAATCGCTCATCCAGGCTTATGGGAATAGCTTCCCTGGAACCATCCTTCGCAAAATCGCCTTTTTAAGTAGATGATTTACCCAGGTAAGTGCACTGTAGCCTCTGGTCGTGTGAGTAGGAAGCAATCAGAGCACGGTGAACCTGATGACTTCTTTTGAAGGTAATTTGGTGCCCTGATGAATGTGATTCTGGTCAAGATCTTTGCGACGGCGTTGGCTTTAAGCCAAATCACCACTCGCCCTGACAACGTCAAAACGCATTTCGATCCTACCCGAGACCAGTCAGAAGTTGTTCAGCTTCTCCAGAGCGGGTGTGCACACATCCGCAAGGTGTTCGAGATCGAGGATATCAATCTCGATGATTTGATTACGACGGCGATGGACGACCCGCAGGCCATAAGTGGCGGCATTAAGATGCTGCACGATCTTAAGTTCGAAGATTTATTCAAGGCCTATCGGCAGTTCTGCAAGAATGAAAAGATTGAAGAATCTCCAATTGACCTCGCCGAGGTGATTTCATTTTACGATAAAGCTTTGGCGGACCTCCCGGATCACTCAAAACTCAAGCAGGCGAAGCTTTCCGGTGTGAGCGCAGTGCTTGACGGGAAGGGCGAGCGCTTCTCCGATCTTGGTGATCCAAGCCAGAGGCGTATTTGGATGCCCTTAGAGAGAATTCCGCAACGATTGCAAAATGCGTTTATTGCGGCTGAGGACAAACGTTTCTATCAGCATAAAGGTGTGGACGAACGTGGGATGATCCGTGCTTTTGTTGGAAACATGGCGCAGCCGGGCCGACCTCAAGGTGGATCAACGATTACGCAGCAGGTGATCAAGAATTTGCTGGTGGGTGAAGACGTCACCTACGAACGCAAAATTCGCGAAATCATTGTGGCATCGCGGGCGGAACAGACACTTAGCAAATCTGAAATTCTCGCGCTTTATTTGAACTCGATCTATCTCGGCCGGGGAGCATGGGGGGTCGAGATGGCGGCCAACAATTATTTCGGCAAAACGGTTTCAGATCTGTCGCTTAGTGAGGCAGCGTTGCTTGCCGGACTAACAAAGGGGCCGAACTATTACAACCCAGTCAGGCATCCTGACCGAGCACGTGAGCGGTTGGGCTATGTGCTCACGCGTCTTCAAGAAGATGGGGCCGTTACCTCTTCAGAAGCGCAACAGGCCCAGGCGCAGTTTCCGCGTTTGGTCGCATACGCGCGGCCGAGGCGCGACACCGGATACCATTTCGCCGATCAGGTGGCCCGTGAAGCAAAGTCGGTTGGGGTCGATCCGACTGGAGCGCAAACGATTGTGCGGTCGACGGTCCACCCGCAGATGCAGCGCATTACTGAAAGTGCTTTGCAGGAGGGCCTTGCACGATACGAGATGCGCACCGGCCGCGTGAATTTTCAAGGCGCGGAGACAAACCTTTCGGACATCATCCGTAGGCTTGAAGCAGAGCCAAGTTCGGGCTCTGCGTGGCCAATATGGCGTCAGGCGCTCGAAGCGGCGCAGTTGCCGCTTTATGATGTGCATTGGTCGCCGGCCGTGATCGTGTCGGTGCCTGCTGGGAAGAGCAGTGAGTTTCGCGTTGGTTTGGCGGACGGGCGCCTAGTCCCACTCTCGTCTGTGGGGTCCCAGGCGCGCCGAATGCTCAAACTTTACGATGTAGTGTTTGTCGCAGTTGCGGATACGAAATCGAAATCCGGCCGGGCCGAGTTGCGCGTGCGGCCGACTGTGCAAGGGGCGGCGGTCGTCCTTGAAAACAAAACCGGGCGTATCCTGGCCATGGCTGGAGGCTTTTCCTATCCGCTGAGCCAGCTTAATCGCGTTTCGCAGGCGCGACGGCAGCCCGGATCGACGCTAAAGCCGATCACTTATCTTGCGGCTCTGCAAGCGGGATTGCAGCCCAATACGTTAGTTCTCAATGAGCCGATAACACTGCCGCCAATCAATAGCTCGGCTATCGTCCGGGATCAGGATTATTGGTCGCCGAAGAATTACGACGGCGGTGAATCCGGTGCCTTAACGCTGCGCCGGGCGTTGGAAAATTCAAAAAACCTGGTGACGGCGCATCTGCTTAACGGTGGGATTTCGGCGACTGCGGAGGGCAGTCTGGACCGCGTTTGTGAAATTGCCATGGCAGCGCAGCTCTACAAAGA
>DATAIA010000030.1:0-3647 GCA_036262895.1 Xanthobacteraceae bacterium | reverse complement strand
ATAACCGAGCGAGTTGATATCGCCGTGGAGCTGCAGGAAAGGGATGGCTGTGATGCGACCGCCCTCGCCGTCAATCGCAACCTCACGCAATGCTTCAATCCGATGCTCTGTCACGATCGGGGGATATTGGCTGCCCGGCGGCGTCTTGAAGCAATAACCGAAACGAGTCGTAAGCGCGCGTGAGGTTTCAGCATCAACAAAAACATCCACGCGCCGGTGCTTGTGCAGCACCAAAGTCCTGAGGTCATCGAGGCCATGCGTGTGGTCGGCATGCTCGTGCGTAAATACGACGCCATCGAGCCAACTCACCTCTGCGTCAAGCAATTGCTGACGAAGGTCCGGCGATGTGTCGACGAGCACCGCCGTACATCCGTTGTCGCTGTGCTGCTCAACGAGAAGCGAACAGCGTCGGCGGCGGTTCTTAGGGTTCTTCGGATCGCATTCGCCCCAGCCAAGCGCGACCCGCGGAACGCCCGTGGATGAGCCGCAGCCGAGAATCGTGAACGTCAGGCTCATGCGGCCGCCGCTGCGCTCCGGGGAACCTTGGAAAAAAGCCGGAAGAAATTATCCGTGGTCTGAGCTGCAATGTCTTCAAATGAAACCCCGCGCGTTTCCGCGAGCACGCGCGCTGTTTCCGCAACATAAGCCGGTTCGTTTCGTTTTCCCCGCCAGGGTCCGGGTGCGAGATAAGGCGCATCCGTTTCCACCAGGATCCGATCGGCCGGAAGTTCAGCGGCGATGGCGCGTAGTGCATCCGATTTTTTGAAGGTCAGGACCCCGGAGAAAGAAATATAGAGACCAAGCGCAATGGCTTCGCGCGCCAGTTCTGGCCCGCCGGTAAAACAATGCAGCAAGGCGGAGAACGCACCCTTAGCCATTTCCTCGCGCAGAATATGGGCCATGTCCGCGTCAGCTTCGCGGCTATGGATCACGAGAGGCAAGCCGGTTTCGCGCGCGGCCACGATATGGGCGCGCAAGCCCTGCTCCTGAGCATCGCGGGGACTGTTGTCATAATGGTAATCGAGGCCCGCCTCGCCGATGGCAACAATCTTCGGATGCCGGGATTTTTCGATCAGATCGGCAGCGCTGATATCGAGCTCTTCGTGCGCATTATGCGGATGCGTGCCGATCGAGCAGTAGATGTTTGGAAAGCGCTCGGCGATTGCCAGAATTGGGCCATGCTTTCGCACTCGCGTGCAAATCGTCACCATCAGGCGCACGTCTTTTTCCGCTGCGCGCGCGATCACGGCATCGAGTTCGCTCTCGAAATCAGGAAAGTCGAGATGACAGTGACTGTCGACCAGCATGGCTCAACCTGCGGCCGGTGTTTCGGGTTCGACGTAACGCGGGAATACCGGGCTCGGCGCGGGAAGCTTTGTCCCCGCCGCAAGACGATGCTCATCGCCAAGCCGCGAGAAGTCGCGTTCGGTAGGCGGCACACCAAGCAGGTCAAGCAACTTGGCTGACGATGTCGGCATGACCGGTTGCGCAAGGATCGCAACCTGTCGGATCACTTCGGCAGTCACGTAAAGCACCGTATCCCGGCGCTTCGGATCGGTTTTGCTCAAAGCCCAGGGCGCCTCGCCTGCGAAATAACGGTTCGCGTCAGCCACGACGGCCCACACCACGTTGAGCACTTGATGCAATTGCTGCGTTGCCATCGCGTTGCGGGACGCTTCAATCATCCCATCAGCGGCGGCAAGGATTGTTTGGTCGGTTTCGCTAAAGCTGCCTGGCTGCGGAACAACGCCTTCGCAGTTCTTTGCGATCATCGACAAGGAGCGTTGCGCGAGATTGCCGAGATCATTGGCAAGATCCGCATTGATGCGCGCGACGATTGCTTCATGGTTGTAATTGCCGTCCTGCCCGAACGGCACTTCGCGGAGGAAGAAGTAACGCAGCGGATCGACGCCATAGGCATCGGCGAGCGCGAACGGATCGATGACGTTGCCGACGGATTTCGACATTTTCTCACCGCGATTGAACAAAAAACCGTGGCTGAAAATGCGGCGCGGCAATTCGATGCCCGCCGACATCAAAAACGCCGGCCAATAGACCGCGTGGAAGCGGACGATGTCCTTGCCAATCACATGCAGATTGGCCGGCCAGTAGCGCTTGAATTTCTCGCTTTCCGTCTCGGGATAGCCGACGCCGGTAATGTAATTGGTGAGCGCATCGACCCACACATACATCACATGCTTGGGCGCGCCGGGGACGGGAATGCCCCAATTGAGAGTCGTCCGCGAAATCGAGAGATCTTGCAGGCCGCTTTTCACAAAACTCGCGACTTCATTCAATCGCGTTTCCGGCACCACGAAATCCGGTTGCTTGCGATAAAGATCAAGCAGCTTGTCCTGGTAGGCCGAGAGGCGGAAGAAATAACTCTCCTCCTCCAACCATTCGACCGGATTGCCGGTTGGACCGCGACGGACTTTGTCGTCTCCAACCGTCGTCTCGCTTTCGGCAAAAAAGGCTTCGTCGCGGACTGAATACCAGCCGGCATATTTGGAAAGATAAATATCGCCCGCTTTTTCCATCCGCTCCCAAATTGCGATGGAGGAGCGCCTGTGACGTTCTTCCGTAGTCCGGATGAAGTCATCATTCGAACAGTTCATCCGTTCGACCATGGCGCGGAAACGCGGCACATTGCGCTCGGTCAACTCCCGTGGCGTCATGCCTTCCTTGGCAGCGGTCTGCTGCATTTTCAGACCATGTTCGTCGGTGCCGGTCAGGAAGAAAACATCGTATCCATCAAGGCGCATGAACCGCGCAATGGCGTCGGTGGCGATGGCCTCATAGGCGTGCCCGATGTGAGGGACCCCGTTGGGATATGCGATTGCAGTGGTGATGTAGTAAGGGGGCTTGGTCGCCATCCTGGAAGCACTCTTGAATTGGTTGCCGCCGGCGCGTGAATCTTGGTTCTAAACCGGCAATTTCCTAGAGCATGATAAAGATCATGCTTAAGTAAAAGGCCCAGCTGGCCCGGTCTGTATTGGATTAGCGGCGTACCGCTTCAGCTAATAGCCCGAACACACTGAAAACCATCGGTTTTCGGTCGAGATTGAAGACCTCGACATCTCGCGCCGCACCATTGAGCTTTTCCCATACCTCCGCCACCTGCGCAAGGCGACCCGGTACGCCCCTCTCTCCCCCATCGGCCAGGGCGTTTGAGAGACGGCCCGAAAGCCAGTCACGGATCGTATCGACAAAGGTCGAAAATGTCCGGTCGTCCGCCCGGACCAGCGTGTCGCCTAGAGCGTGGAGGGCTTTGGGGTCGAGGCTCGGCAGCCCCGCCAGCATATCAATGACCCGCTCCCGGACCGCAAGTGATGCACCTCCCAGCATAACGATCGCCCGCCCGACACTGCCGTCAGCCGCTTTCGCCGCGCGCTGGATTTCGTCCTCGCTGGGATCTCGTTCGAGGGCAGATCCGACAGCTTGGGCCACCACTGAGGAAGCCAGGGAGCGCATCGAGACACGGCGGCATCGTGAGCGGATTGTCGGCAGCAATCGTCCCGGCGCGTGGCTCACCAGCAGAAACAATGTGCGCGGCGGTGGCTCTTCCAGCACTTTAAGCAGTGCATTGGAAGCTTGCGGATATTGCAGCTCGTCAGCGCTGTCGATGATGCAGACGCGCCAGCCCCCCT
>DATAIA010000029.1:0-3752 GCA_036262895.1 Xanthobacteraceae bacterium | reverse complement strand
GCCAAGGCGCACCCCTAAGTTGGATATATCCGACTTAGGGCATTATGAGGTGGCGCAGCCTGCGCAAGCTTAGCTGCGCCGCGAGCGGGGATCCAGTCCAAATAAATAAAGCTGGATTCCCGCTTTCGCGGGAATGAGCGGAACAGGCAGGTCCTACCTACAACGCTTCTTCACTTCTGCGGCAGCGCCAACCGTATGTGCAACTCGCGAAGTTGTTTCTGGGTTACTTCCGAAGGAGCACCCATCAACAAATCTTCGGCGCGCTGGTTCATCGGGAAGAGAACGACTTCGCGCAGATTTTCTTCTCCGCAGAGCAGCATCACGATGCGGTCAATGCCCGGTGCGATGCCACCATGGGGCGGTGCGCCGTAGGATAGCGCGCGCAACATCCCGCCGAATTTACTCTCAAGCACATCTTCGCCGTAACCGGCGATGGCAAAGGCCTTGCGCATGATTTCCGGACGGTGATTACGGATGGCGCCGGAGGACAACTCAATGCCGTTGCAGACGATGTCGTACTGAATCGCTTTGATGGCAAGGATCTTCTCAGCATCCGCAGGATCAAGCGCCAGAAAGTCATCGTGCGGATAGTTCGGCATCGAGAACGGATTGTGAGAGAAGTCGATCTTCTTCTCTTCTTCGTTCCATTCGTACATCGGAAAATCGACTATCCAGCAGAATGCAAACTGGTTCTTGTCGCCAAGACCAAGCTCATCGCCGATCTTCACGCGCGCCGCGCCGGCAAGCTTGGCGGCAGCAGCAGGCTTATCGGCCGCAAAGAATAAAGCGTCGCCCGCCTTCACGCTGCTCGCTGCAACAAGACGCGCCTGAATGTCCGGCGGTACGAATTTGGCGATCGGACCTTTGCCGGTCAGCACGCCGTTTTCATTTTCGAAAATGATGTAGCCGAGACCAGGCGCGCCCATCTCGGTACGCGCCCAATCGTTGAGTTTGTCGAAGAAAGAGCGCGGCTGTGCGGCAGCGCCGGGCGCCGGAATGGCGCGAACGACTCCGCCCGCCTTGATCACGTTCTTGAATGCATTAAACGTCACGCTGGCGTCGCCGAATTCAGCCGTCACATCCGCGATCACAATCGGGTTGCGCAGATCCGGCTTGTCGGTGCCGTATTTGAGCATTGCCTCGGCATAAGGAATGAGCGGAAACTTCGGGGTGACCGGCTTGCCGTTGGCAAACTCTTCGAAGACGCCGCGCAGCACCGGTTCCACGGCCGCGAACACGTCTTCCTGCGTCACGAAGCTCATTTCCACGTCGAGCTGGTAGAACTCGCCCGGCGACCGGTCGGCGCGCGCGTCCTCATCGCGGAAGCATGGCGCGATCTGGAAATAGCGATCGAACCCCGAGATCATCAGCAATTGTTTGAACTGCTGCGGCGCCTGGGGCAGCGCATAGAACTTGCCCGGATGCAGACGCGAGGGCACCAGAAAGTCCCGCGCGCCCTCGGGCGACGAGGCCGTGAGAATGGGGGTTTGGAATTCGAAGAAGCCCTGCTCCTTCATGCGATGGCGGATGCTGTCGATGATCTGGCCGCGCTTGATGATGTTGGCGTGAATACGATCACGTCGCAGATCGAGAAAGCGATATTTAAGGCGGATGTCTTCCGGATATTCCTGATCGCCAAACACCGGCATCGGCAATTCGCCGGCCGGCCCCAGGACCTCGATCTCCGTGATGAAGATTTCGATTTGGCCGGTCGGAAGATCGGCATTCTCGGTTCCAGCGGGGCGCTTGCGCACACTGCCTTCAATCCGCACCACCCACTCGGAGCGCAGCTTCTCGGCGGTGGCAAAGGCCGGGCTATCGGGGTCGGCAACACACTGCGTCAACCCATAATGGTCACGCAGATCGATAAACAGCACCCCGCCGTGATCGCGAATGCGATGGCACCAGCCGGCAAGGCGCACAGACTTGCCGATGTCACTTTCGCGGAGCGCGCCGCAGGTGTGGGTCCGGTAGCGATGCATGTTTGTTCCGACCAGAAAAGCGGCGCGATTTGCCCCGCGGGAGTGGGCGAAGAGCACATGCAGCCCTGCATTTGTCAAGCAGGACCCAGGGGTTGCGCCGATGACGCTCGGGGCGGAAGTTTTGCAACGCCCTTGCTTCGTAAATGATCGGTTATTTTTATTGCGGAGCCTTTGCCGCGAACAAGCCTGGACGAGCTTTCACAACCGCCCCACCTGTCCTTAAGGCGGTCCTTGCAGTAGCCTTACCGCTCCAAACCTCTCCCCGGCTTCATTCGGCTCGCGACAGCCCCGCTGAAGTTCGCTAATAAACGCGCCCATGGATTTGATCACGACCACTGCAGACCTCGCCGCCGCCTGCGCTCGTCTGGCGCGACATCCCTTTATTACGGTCGATACCGAATTCTTGAGAGAAACCACTTACTTTCCAATCCTTTGCGTGGTGCAGATCGCAAGTGCCGATGAAGCGGTCGTGATCGATGCGCAGGCGCCGGAGCTCGATCTCCAGCCGTTCTTTGATCTGATGGCAAATGAGGCGGTGCTCAAGATCTTCCATGCCGGGCGCCAGGACATCGAAATCGTCTGGCATCGGGCCGGGCTGATCCCCCACCCCGTATTCGATACCCAGATCGCGGCAATGGTATTAGGATACGGCGACTCGATTTCCTACGACCAGCTCGTGCAGCGCATTACCGGTGACACCCTCGACAAATCACACCGTTTTACCGACTGGTCCCGCCGGCCACTTTCTGAGGCGCAGATCACCTACGCCATTTCCGACGTCACCCATCTGCGGGACGTTTATCTTGCGCTGGCGGCGGACCTTGAAAAGCGCAAGCGCTCGGACTGGGTGCGCGAGGAAATGGAAATCCTGACCTCGCCCGACACCTACCGCATGGAGCCGGAAAGCGCCTGGCATCGCCTCAAAACGCGCGTCCGCAAGCCGCGGGAATTGGCCGTGTTGATCGAAGTTGCGGCCTGGCGCGAACGCGAGGCGCAAGGCCGGGATGTACCGCGCGGACGCGTGCTCAAAGATGAAGTGATCGGCGACATCGCGGTGCAGGCTCCAACAACAGTTGAGAAGCTCGGCAACTTGCGTTCCTTGCAAAAAGGTTTCGAGCGCTCGAAGTGGGGCGAAGCCATTCTTGAAGCAGTGCGTCTAGGACTTGCACGCGATCCGAAATCCTTGCCGAAGCTCGAGCGTTCCAAACAACAACCAAACGGCGCAGCTACCATCGAGTTGCTGAAAGTTTTGCTGCGCATGACCGCGGAAAATCATGCAGTCGCTGCAAAAGTGATCGCAACCGTCGATGATCTCGAACAAATTGCCGCCGACGACCTTGCCGATGTACCGGCGCTGAAAGGCTGGCGCCGCGAACTATTTGGTGAAAAGGCACTCGCCCTGAAACAAGGTCGCCTTGCCCTCGCGCTTGAACGAGGCCGTGTGTCAGCTGTGGAGCGGCGATAGGCGGATTCCACGGATTGTCTCTTCATCTGAAGGGCCGCGCAAAAGCGCGGCGTCCAAGGATGGGGGCAAGAGATAGTCCCCATCATCCCTCAACACTCGCCAATCGGCTCGCATCTCAAGATGACGGGGCTGAGTTTCAATCGCTCCTAAGCCTCACGCCGTCACGAATGCTGTGCTGCCGCTATGGCATTTTGCAGATCGCACGGCAGTTGCGCGATGAAGGCCATTGGATCGCTGCCTGCATCCGCTGCCGGATACGACGCCATTGCCTGCACCAGTTGCGCCAATCCGGAGTCGGCCTGAGG
>DATAIA010000028.1:0-4143 GCA_036262895.1 Xanthobacteraceae bacterium | reverse complement strand
ACGATCTTGTTGACGATTCGCAACAAGTGCGATTCATCTTTGAAGCGCACCAGGGTTGGCTCAAGGACGCCACGGCGCTCTACATAAACCTGCTCATGGCCGTTGATGAGAATATCGTTGACCGAGGGATCTTTGAGCAATGGCTCGATTGGACCGAGACCGGTCATTTCGTCCATGATTTCTGCAATAAAATCTTCCAACTCCTGAGCGTTGAGCGCCAGGCGTTCGGCAATCGTATATTGCGAAACGATTCCGGAAATATGCCGACGGATCTCATCATCGCCCATTTTTTCGAGTGCTGAGAGATTGATTTCCTCGATCAATTTGCGATGCAGTCGCACCTTGGCATCGAGTAGTTTTTCGCTGAGCAACGTATTGGCTTTAGCCGCCGGCTCAGGAGGCAATTCCGGCACAATAGAGGGAGCCGGCTGGCTTGGAGTAGGTTCGGCAACCGCAGGAGCTGGCGATAGCGGCAGCTCGGTCGCAACAACCTGACGCGATGTGAAGCGACCCGACATCTGTTACTCCTCAATCGTTATTTCCGCTTCGGCTCGGTTAGCGTGCCCAAAACAATTTACGCGCTTTCGGTTCCGCAGCTCCCTGGCGCGCAGTCGACTTCACCTTTGCTTGCGACAAAATTAACTTACGCAGCGCCGCACTGATGTTATTACCCGCCTTGATTTCTTCGAGAGGCACTCCGCGGTCGATTGCTTCACGCGCAAGCGCATAATTATTTGGTATGACGCCGGCATACGCCTGACCCAAACCCTGCTCGATATCGGCCCGCCGCAATCCCGGCCCGAACCAACTGTTCTCGAAGCGATTTACGATCACCTGTGGCTGCGGCCCGCCCTTGAGCCGCTCGCCGACAGCCGCGACCAACTGCTTGGCGTGGCGTAGACCAGGAACGGTCATTTCTGTGACGATAAATAATTGGTTCGAACCGAATAGGATGCTGTCCGTCCAAGGAAACCAAGTTCGCGGCATGTCGATGACTACGTTCTGAAAATTTGAGGATACGAGATCGAGCAACCGAGTGACCATATCCGGATCGAACGTACGCATTTCCGCAGGCCGATTGGGAGCGGCAATTACGGCGAGACCAGATGAGTGATGGGAAAGCATCACTTCAAGCAACTGGCTATCAAGCCGTTCAGGACGAGGCTCAATCTCCCTGAGATCCAAACGGGGTTCGATATCGAGATAATCCGCACATGCCCCCTGCTGAAAATCGAGATCGACTAGGCAGGTCGAAGCCGATTGCTTTCGCGCTTTCAACAGAATCATCGCCGTTTCGATCGCAAGGGTAGTAATGCCGACACCGCCCGCAGCCGGAAGAAACGTGTAAATTTGCGCTTCCGCCTCTGGTTCAACTTTAGGGTTTTGTGCGGCTCTTCCACATGCTCGCACCAGATCGATAGGTGCAACTGGCTTGACGAGAAAATCAGCGATGCGCAGGTGCAAAAGGTGACGCGCGACGACCTGATTGAAGGCCCGCGTCACAACAATAATCGGAGGCCATCCATTCAGTTGCATTGCGAATGATTGCAAAGACTGCACATCGCTATCGCGATCAAGATCAATATCCGCGATTACGACCGTAACGTCCCGAAGATCGATTTGATCGGCAACGTTGCCAAGCGCGCCTTCGTGAACCACGAGATTGATCTGCGAGTTAGTGCCAAAAGTGGACCGAACCAGACGATTAAAGTCGGCATCATCAGTGATGACGACGACTTTCGTCCGTTCTGCAGGCGCCGCTGGTTGATCCTCACGCATGGCTCGCGAATCTGCTTTCTTCCCACTTAGGACTGCATCATTGTCCCGGACTGGCCGCAGGAGCAGCCGGAGGCGGAGCGCCAGGATTTGTTCCGAACTGCAGCGAACTTGTCCCAATCCCTTGAGGCGGCGTGACTTTGTTAGTTCGGTATCGCTCCGCTGCTTTTTGAGCGAGTTCACCGTCCATGGGGATATTGCGGTCGCCGGCGGCCGGCGGCCATGGATCGACAGTCTGCGCCGCGATATTGGAAGCAACTGCATTACCCGCACTCAATGTGAGTGTCTCGCGACGGTCATAATAAACATCCGAGCAAGCTGCGAGTGTCATTCCGAGAACAGACATCGCGGCGAGCATCCGGAGCATAAGCCGATCAGCGGACGACATAGGAAACCTCCTTAGGCAGATCGAGGATGTGTCCGGCGGCTACAGGCTCCTCGCCTGTCACGCGATGTTTCTTGGTATTCGATACTTCCTGCTGGCCAAGCAGGAAGAGATCTGCATCGTTCGCGGGCAGAGTGTCATCGAACGGCGTGCGAAGCGCATCGCCCGGGCGGGTCGGCCGAACAAGATGCGGTGTCACGATAATCGCAAGGTCGGTTTCTTTCTTCTGATATTGCGCGCTGCGAAACAGCGTGCCCAAAACAGGGACATCGCCCAGCCATGGCAATTGCTGTTGCGTGGTAGTGCCGAAGTTCTGCAGCATGCCAGCCATCGCGAAGCTCTGCCCGTCGCGCAGCTCGATCGTGGTACTCGCGCGCCGCACGACCAAACTCGGCAAACTCACGCCAGCAACCTGAATGTTTGTGGTCGGGTCAATCTGGCTGACTTCAGGTTCGATCTTCAGATTGATGAGGCCGTTGCTCAGTACAGTCGGCGTGAATGCAAGGCCGACGCCAAATTTCTTCCAGGAGACAGTGACTTCTCCAAGCTGCGCGGCAACTGGAAATGGGAATTCACCTCCTGCGAGAAAGCTTGCCGTTTCCCCCGACAGCGCGACCAAATTAGGTTCGGCCAGCCGACGGGCCATATCGCGTTCTTCTAAAGCTCTGATCAGCACATCAGCTGACGTGCCGCCCTTGAGCAAGTGCCCCAGCACAGTACCGAATGGCGCTGTGCCGGACAGCAAGCCCGCCGTACCGGTCGCCAGTTGGATGCTGTTGTTTGCGGCAACGGTCCAGTTGATGCCGAGCTCACGCGATCCATTTCGGCTGACTTCGACGAAGCGAACTTCCAGCATCACCTGTTGGGACTGATTGACCTGCACGGTATTGATGACATCCGTGCCGAATTGCTTGGCAATTGTCACCGCGCGATCGACGGTAACCGCGTCGGGCGACATACCGGAAAGCATGATCCGGCCATTGACCGATGACACCTTCAACCGGGCCTGCGGGAACCGTTGTGCCAGTTCCGCGCCAAGCTTCACCGTGTCATAGGACACCTCGACATCGAACACACCGATCAACCTCTTGCCTTCGGCATAAGCGGAGACTCTGGTCGTTCCGATTTTCTTGCCGAGCACTGAAAGCGAATGATCCGTCAACGGGACTACATCGGCAATTTCCGGATCGCCGACCAAGACCTCGGCAAAATTGAGATCGGTACGAACGTTCTCGGATTTTCCCTGCGTGACACGGATTGAAACCGCCTTGCTGGAACCGAAATCGACCATCTGCATCTGCGCATGAGCGATGGATGCGAATATCGGCCCGAATGCTGCACCCATCCCAATTGCCGTCGCTGTGATCAACGATACAAGGATCGACGAACGAGAAGGTCCTGTCCCTTGGATATGTGTGGTTTGACCGTTAAATTGCGGCCGCGCGGCACTGCGATCATTGATCCGGTTGCTCACATCATCCCCCATTATTTGATGGACGTCCCAATCCATCATGTTCTTACCTTTGATCAGCCCCAGTCATTTCGCCGATATCGGCGATGCTCTCGTTCGGAACGCTGTATTCTTCGCGCTCCTGTTTGCTCTTGTTCTGCCGCGTGACGACAATGGTCGAATAGCGCTTGGATTGAATAGGAGCGCCATTGCCGAGATCGGTTACCGTGATGCGACGCGTACTGTCGAAGGCGCTTTCGCCCGCCTTGCGCAGACTTAACGACAGAGTGCCTAGCGTTGAGGCGAGTGAAAGCTTTTGCGCGGCTGTGGTATCCACTTCGAGTGTTACAGCTCGCGCTACAATGGGTTTGGCCGTGCTGTCATCAGCGATCTGATCGACAGCGAGCACTCTTACGTTTTGGATGACAACGTCGTTGCTGGCGGCGCCCGCGTTGTTTTGCGATCGCGTCATCAGCACATCGACATGGTCGCCGGGCAGCACGAAACCGCCGACGCCTTCGACGTCGTTGAC
>DATAIA010000027.1:0-3051 GCA_036262895.1 Xanthobacteraceae bacterium | reverse complement strand
GATCTGCAGGGCCTCGAGTGTTTGCATGGTTGTCGCTCCACGACGTCCCCCCAACAGCGGATATCGGGAGTGGTATAATGACGATGGATCAGGCGGTCGGAGACAGCGCTTTCATGCCGCACTGCATTTGCTCCGCCTCGTAATGCGCATCGTATAAACTTGCCCCACAATTTTCTAATCAACCTTGGGAGGATCTACATGAGGCATTTTCTAATCGCACTTATACTGACGGCGCTCGCGATAGGCGGTGCTCAAGCGGCTGACAGCTGCAAGGCGCAATCGGATGCAAAGAAGCTCAGCGGGGCAGCGCAAACAAGCTTTATGAAAAAGTGTGAAACCGATGCGCAGACAGCCTGCGATAAGCAAGCAGCAGATAAAAAATTATCAGGTGCCGCTAAGGACAGTTTCACTAAGAAGTGCGTGAAGGACGCAACCGGCATTTAGCATCATTCATCGCGGGGCCTGTCCAATTAAGGGAGGAACAAATGAACAAGCCTCTTGTTTTGGCGGCAGCTATTCTCGGCGTGATTTTTCTTGTGCTTGCTTGCGTCTACTGGTTTGTGCCGGCTGGCTCGCTTCCGCACTTTATGCCTGGATTCGTCGATGGCTCGAACCATGTACACGTCAAGCACGGTCTCGTTGCTCTCGTTTTGGCGCTAGCGTTACTCGGGTTTGCGTGGGTCAAACGTGAAGGATAATCTATTGACGCGAGCTGAGCGAAGCCTTGGAGGCGCCACCTGGGAAACGTCGCCGGCGCGCGTTCATTGGTAGCCGACGGGGTCGACTATCCCGCCTGGACATCCTGGATCGGTCGGGCTTGATGCTCTTATGAGGTCGGCAGGCGGCGTATTGCCATCCGGTCGGGCGCCCAGACCAATAGTAATCTCAGTTATTAGGAGTCTGGATCCGTCTCGTTTGCAAGCCAGGCGAACGCGATCGCCCGCACCCGGACCGAACCCTGAGTTAAAAGCATCTTTGATCGCACTGATCGATATCTCCCGACCGACATTGTCCGCGAACAGCGTTTGAACGGGCGAGCTATTAACCGCGTCGACGAGTGATAAAGCGTGACGGAAATAGGTCTCAGCATCGCTGTCGTAGCAGGTGCCGTGCCTGATCCACTCATGGCGGTCAAGAAGCGATTGTGTGCCCGGCATTACAACAGCAAGATGCTCACGCGTTTCTGTGCTGAGAACGACGCTTGGAAGCGCCTGCCAATCGCCTTTTTTATCTTCATCAATCAGGTCCCGACCTACGTTGCAGTACTCTCGTCTGCGAGGTTGCGGCCAAAGGCCATGCAGTATGAAGTGGTTCGCGTCGAAGCGGTCGGACGTTTCACTCACGCACTCTGACTTGTTGTTGTGACTCTCACAGAAGCCGGGTTCCCACCCGAGTGATAAGACAAACTGCGTTTGCTTTTCACTTGCAATGTCACTAGCGGCTTCAGAGCCCTGTGCTCCAATGTTCGTATTCTCTGTAACGCTCCCGCAGCTGAGACTTACCCAACGCTCAGGTGGTGCGGCACCTTCGATTCGAATGCGGTAATGAGTGGCGTTAGCTGCATTCTTTGCTATCAGCGGGTAAGAATGACCGACTTCGATTTTCACTCCGCCCGGGTTGGTGCCCTTTCTGAAAGATTGGAATGCCGGACAATCTGCGTTTGCTAAGAATGACCCGCTCATCGCGACGTCTGCCAATGAGCCATGCGATAGGACGAGCCACCCGGCGAGGAAAGCAAGGATGCGAACCAAACGCAGGGTCGGGACGTACTGTTGTGCTTTTCTCATTTAGAGATTCCGCTTCCTAGCTGGGTCGTCGCGATCGGAGTTAGCTCGAAAACCTTAATCGCCCCACGTCTGGTGCTTTGGCAGGCCTAACAAACTAATCAGTCTTGTGCACCTTTAAGATCGCAGCCGCTTTCAGCCTCTAGCCCATTCGATTGGTCCCAATCGTTTGAAGGAACCTCATCGTATGGCGCGCCGAGTTCTTGTTTAATCATTCGGAAGCCTGTCGGCACATCGGAGCCTGTGTTCCCATATTCAACGATCCAGAAATAATCATAGGTACCACTCGGCCAACTCTCAGGGACGCCCTCAAGCTGATCGAGTTTCAAGAGCTGGCGCAACGTCACTGCCTCCTCTGGGAAGCGCTTTTCCAGCTTCTTGTTGGCAATGTGCTTGTGCTCCCACACCATCACGACCGTTTTGCCTTGCCATAGCGTGTTGACCATAAGGTCGCGCGCCGCTTCTTGCGTACGGCGGTTCAACGCCTCTACCTTGTCTTCATCAGCACCCCTCTCGGGCATTACGGGATAGAGGATGATAGGCTGATTCCAGGTCGAAGCAGCTGGGTACGCGAGCTCGAGCGTATGCAGGGTTATCGCCAGGAAGGCTGCAGGTTGTTCCCCCGACGCAAACAGCGAATTTGCGGCGTCTCGGCCGAGATAGTTGGCGGCAAGCGCGTCCGCTCGTTCTTGCCCTATGTCGCAGAGCTTCCACTTATCTGCCTTCTCTCCGTGGCGAAGGATAATAATGCGCGCCGGCGCGGTGAGGACCGCACTGGGCCAAGACATGCAGAGCAGCGCTGCGAGAGCTAGTCGAACAACCATGAAGCCCATCCTTCCAAAGCTTTCCAGCCGAGATCATAAATCGAAGCGCACTGGAATTAGGCGTGGCGGGCTGACGCTGCCGTATGTGTTTGGCTTAGAAGTAAAGGTTGTTCCGGCTAATTGCCGACCGTCGGCTTCACGCCGGCAATTGACACCATAGATGGCCGCGGAGTCCGTTTGTGTCGCTATATTCCTTTTGTCATGCAGGGTCGCTGTGATGAAGTGGAGCGTTAAGCATGTCGATCTCATTACGACCGTGGTGGACGTGGACATGGCCCGCTCTAGCCTTCGCGATCATGATCATGACCATGATCTTCGGCGCGGCCGGTGCCACAGCGGCCGCGGCGGGCGTGGTCCTGATTGCCGCCGTTTTCGCGGCCGTGTATCACGCCGAGGTGGTGGCGCACCGGATCGGAGAACCGTTCGGCACGCTCGTTCTCGCC
>DATAIA010000026.1:0-8474 GCA_036262895.1 Xanthobacteraceae bacterium | reverse complement strand
CGCGGGGCAGATCAATCCTCGCCGCATGTCGGACATTTTAGCGCAAATGTCTCCGGAAATTGCCGAACGATTAACCGTAGAATTCGCCAACCGGGCTGGCTCGGATAAAGCGCAACAGCCGGCAAATGAGTTACCAAAGATTGAAGGACGTGCCGACGGAACCTGACGACGGGTTAAGCTGCCATTAAATACGCCCGCCTAGGTTGGAGCTTCCGGCGCGACCGTCGGACAGTCGCCGGCGGAGCCCGGTGCGGGATCTCCAGAATGGCGGACCAGTCGGTCAAACGAGGCGCATTTTATGTATGGGTTGCGGTGCGAATTGCGCCGCGAATCTGCGCGCCTGTTGTCGCCGTTCTTATGAGCTTACAAATAATTTTTGCGTTGTCGTTTTCTGCCGGCGCGCAAGTGCATCCTCTGAAGGGTCAGGTCACTGTGAATACCAGCGGCGGATACGCCCGGCTGGTGTTTCGCTTTGACGAAGAGCCGGAAGCTCAAGTCCGCCTGGCCAACGGTATTGTCGTCATCAATTTTAAAAGACCTGTCGAGGTTGCGGTCGATCGTATCAGCACTAATGCGCTTGATTACGTAGCGGTAGCCCGGCGCGATCCCGATGGCTCGGCTGTGCGGATTGCCCTTAGGCGCAAAGTAACAATCAACTCCATGGCAGCCGGTGAGCGACTATTTGTCGATTTGCTGCCGGAAAGTTGGACCGGTGTGCCGCCGGGACTCCCGCAGGAAGTCATTGAGGAATTGGCCAAACGTGCAAGCGAGGCTGAGAAAAAGCTGCGACAACAGCAGCAACTCGCAAAAAAGCGAGAGATCCCAATGGTTCGCGTGCGCGTCGGGTCCCAGCCGACATTCACGCGCTATGTCTTTGACCTGCCCGAGCTTACGCCGGTCGGCATTGAACGCGCCAAAGACAACCTCGTTCTCAATTTTGACCGTGAGTTGAAGATTGACCTTGCCGACGCGCTTGCGGCTTTGCCTCCGACCCTTTCAACAATCGAATCCAAGGCGAAGGATGAGTCCATTGCCGTTCGCTTCGATTTTGTCGGTACAGCCGACACGCGGACTTTTCGCGAGGATAATAGTTTCGTCGTCGATGTGTTCGCAGCCAACAGTGAACCGCCCGATTCGTCGAAACGAGGAGGTTTGGCTGCGCTAACGGCGCCTGTTGAAGGGTCGAAGGGAGCCGCTGCACGTCTTGAATCAAAGGGGCCTGCCCCGGCTGGGGGCGCGCAGGCCAAACAGCCAGAGAAGCAGTCAGCCCCAGCGGAGGGGCAGAAGAACCAACCGCCTCCGCGCTCAGAGAAACCCGATCGCCAGATGGTCGAGCAACGCCTGACAGCGCCCGCCGAAAAAATGGCGGATGCATCAGCCGCTTCGGAAAAGGCTGCCCCGCCGATGGCGGATCCGCCTGGGTCAAAGCAGGCTTCAGACGCTGCATCGGGAATGCAGGGTGTGCAACAAAGACCGGAAGCTGCGCCGCGTAATCCCGCCGCGCCGGTCGTCGTTGGTTTGCGCAGGCAGGGCGAAACGCTGCACCTTACATTCCCATTCGCATCCCAAACGCCTGCCGCGGTGTTCCGCCGCGCGGACACGCTTTGGCTTGTGTTCGATGCCGCTCCGCCGATCGATATCAGCGCGATGATCGGCACATCAAAAGTCATCCGCACGGCAGCGGTGACGCGTTCGGGAAACGGCCAAGTCGTTCGGCTCAAACTTGACCGGCCAAAGCTCACGAGTTTGGGAGCTGATGGTGCGACATGGACCGTAACCTTGGGGGATGTGGCACTTGAGCCCACCCAGGCACTGGTGCTCAATCGTTCGCCAGTCAATGGTCCGCGGGCTACCGTTTCGATCCCGTTCGATGCGCCGCAGAAACTTCATCGAATTACCGATCCGGAAGCAGGCGATGCCATTTTTGTCGTAACAGCTTTGGGTCCGGCGCGCGGTTTTCTTAAAACTCAAAACTTCATTGAGTTTCGTGCGTTGGCCTCGATCCACGGCGTTGCCATTCAGCCGTTGGCCGATGATGTCACCGCGGAAATGAGCCCGGATAAGATTGTGGTTGGCCGTCCGCCCGGGCTGACGTTGTCGAATATCGAAAACCGCAGGAGAGTTACGGGGCAGATCGGGGCCGAACTGACGCGTTATCGTCCGTTTGTTTTTGATGCCCAGCTTTGGGGTTTTGATCGTCAGGCTGAATTTCAGCCGAGACAAACGCAATTAATACGTGCCGCCGCCGCGGCGCCGGAGTCCAAGCGTGCCGCAGCGCGTTTGGACCTTGTGCGGTTTTATTTGGCGCAAGGGATGTATCCGGAAGCCAAATCGGTTCTTGATGTCGTCCTTGCAGATGGGGCAGGGGATTCCGAGGAGCCTGCGGCGCGCGTACTGAGAGCGGTCGCCAACACACTGCTCAATCGGGCTACCGAAGCAATCAAGGATTTGAGCAGCCCGGTTGTCAAAGATCAGCATGATGCTCCACTGTGGAGAGCGCTTGCCTACGCGCGGGCCCGCAAATGGGGCGAAGCACACGACGGTTTCAGCACAATTGAAACCTCGGCGACCACGCTGCCGATTGAACTCCAGCGGGTGATTTTTCAGGAAGCCGTGCATTCGGCTGTTGAAGTTCGTGACTTCGAAGAGGCCAGCAATAAGCTGCACGATTTCGAAATGTTAGGCGTTCCGCATGAACTCGAACCCAGGCTTGAAGTGCTCAGGGCCCGTGTGGCGGAAGGGCTCGGACGTGTTTCCGATGCGCTCATACTCTATCGCAACGCGGCAGACTCTTGGGATCGCCCAGCAGCGTCAGAAGCCCGTTTACGTGAAACCTTACTGCGTTCCTCAATCGGTGAAATCAAGCGACCTGAGGCAATTTCGGCGCTGGAAAGTCTGACCACGGCTTGGCGTGGCGATGATACGGAAATCGAGTCGCTGCAATTATTGGCGCGGCTCTATACCGAAGAAGGACGATATCGCGACGCTTTCCACGTTATGCGTACTGCATTTGCGGCCCATCCCCATGCGGAACTGACCCAGCGAATTCAGGATGAAGCAGCAAATACATTCGATTCGCTGTTTCTTGCCGGCAAGGGGGACGCTCTGCCTGCTATTGAGGCTCTGAGCCTCTTTTATGATTTTCGAGAACTGACGCCCGTTGGGCGGCGCGGGGATGAAATGATCCGCCGATTGGCGGAGCGGCTGGTTTCAGTCGATCTGCTTGATCAAGCAGCAGCCCTTTTGCGTCATCAGGTCGAGAATCGTCTGCATGGGGCTGCGCGCGCACAAATCGCCATCAGGCTTGCTGTCGTTTATCTGATGAACCGCAAGCCGGATCGGGCGATCCAAATTCTGCGCAGCACCCAAACCGCAGATCTTCCGAACGAATTGCGCAACCAGCGCCTGCTGTTGGAATCGCGCGCATTGTCTGACACCGGCCGAAATGATCTCGCCTACGAAGTGATTGCCAATATCCAAGGCAAGGAAGCGGATCGGCTGCGTGCGGATATCATGTGGGCCTCGCGCCGCTGGCGTGAAGCGGGCGAGCAGATCGAACGTAATTACGGGGAACGCTGGCGCGATTTCACGCCGCTGTCAGATACCGAGCGCGCCGATATCCTGCGTGCAGCCATTGCGTATGCATTGGCGGACGATACGCTTGGGCTTGATCGGTTCCGCCAGAAATATGCGGCGAAAATGGCGGAAGGTCCGGATCGGCGGGCGTTTGAAATCGTAACTGCGTCTGGGGCGACAGGCAAAGCTGCGTTCGCCGACATTGCCAAAGCCGTATCGTCAATCGATACGCTGGATAATTTCCTGCGGGACATCCGTGCCCGCTTCCCGGAGGCTGCTGGAGCGCCTGCCACGCCGCCGCGCCCGTCCGCGCGGGAGCGGCAAGCGCTTGCGACGCAACCGTCTCGCTGATGCCGTCAACCAACCTTGCAGGCGATAAAGAGCGTGAGCGGTCTCGGTTCGAAGCTAGTTTATGATCCGTAGCTTTGCACGAGGCTGCCTGCGATCAGGTTCCAGCCGTCGACCAGTACGAAGAATATCAATTTAAATGGCAGCGATACGACGACGGGCGGCAGCATCATCATGCCCATCGACATCAATACCGATGCGACGACGAGATCGATAATCAAAAATGGCAGAAACAGCAGGAAGCCGATTTCAAAGGCGCGTTTGAGCTCTGAAATCATGAAGGCCGGCATCAATACACGCAACGATGTGTCTTCCGCGCGTTCAGGCCGTGGCTGACGCGACAAATCCATAAAGAGCTGCAAATCCTTGTCGCGAACATTCTTTATCATGAATGCGCGGAATGGGACCGAGGCACGGTCGAATGCCTGTTCGGCATCTATTTCATTGGCGACCAGAGGACGTATGCCTTGGTTGTAGGCCGTCTCAAAAACCGGAGCCATCACGAAGGCGGTCAGGAACAGGGCCAGCGAAATCAGAACGGCATTCGGGGGGGCGGTTGCGGTGCCGAGTGCCGTGCGCAGCAAGGAAAGCACGACCACAATTCGCGTAAACGACGTCACCATGATGAGGAGCGATGGTGCCAGCGAGAGCACCGTGACCAGCGCGATCAGCTGGATTACGCGTTCGGTCAGCCCACCGCCTTGTCCGAAATTGATACTGATATCCTGCGCGGCGCTTGAGTTGGCGACAGCCACAAGAATGCAGAGCGCCGCAGTGAGGCGAACGAACAAAGGTCCAGACTTCGCCATCACTCCTTACCTGCCGGCGGGCGACCCAGCAGGTTCGCCATCTCTTCCTCGAGACTGTCGAACACCGAGCCCGACGATGCCGGCTTTTGCGGTTGCGGTGTGAGGGAAGAGGGCTTGGCATCAGTTTGTGACATGCGAAGAAGGGCCGCAGCGCGCGGGTCGATTTCAACCGGTGGGGCGGACTTGGCGGCTGCATCGACATTTCGATTGTCGCCGATCATGGGGCGACGTAGGGCCGCTTCGAGGCGCTGGGCCATATCTGTGAGATTGGTATCGGGCGATGAACTTGGGGCCATTGTGCGCGGTTCAGTCATGGCGCGCGGTTCAAAAGGGCTAGCCGCTTCGCTTGCTGGCCTTACGGGGGCGCGCGGAGCTTCCTGCACAACGATCACCGGTATCGGAGCGGCACGCTGTGGCTCGGGCAACGGCGCGGGTCGGGGCGACAATTCGTTCGACCGGGGGAGGCGTGGCGAAGAGTCCGGCGGTGTTGGCCGCGTTTCCTCTTCGGCAGGCGCCACACGCTCTGGCCGGAGGGATGAAAGCTCGTCGCTTGGTACGATCCGCGGCGAGCGCGGCAGTTGAATGTCTTCCGTCAAGGTTCCTCGAACATTTCGGATGCTCGCCGGCTCTTCATTGATCGGGAGACGCGGCGCGCGCGGCGCCGGAGCCTCGACCGGGGGCCAGGAGGGGTCATCCAAAGTGGGGCTGCGCTGCGCGCGGACATTCGGTTCAGGTGCCCATCCAGCAGGCGTGGTTGGAGTAAAATCGGCGGCGCGCATGCCTTGTTCGGTGCCCGCCGCGCGGCCCATGACCGGTTCTCGGGATGAGGCGACCGGAACGGCTCGGACGATATTTTGCTCGACGACGACGTCGCTGGGACCGCCAATCATCAACAGGTGTTCGACATTGTCGCGCCGGATCAAAACCAGCCGCCGGCGGCCATCGACAACAGCAGCATCAATAATGGCCAGCCGAGGCTGCCTCCCGCGCGCGGCTCCCGCTCCCAGCCGATTGGTTCCGTAGCGGCGAATAAGCCAAAGGGCTGCGCCGATGAGACCAAGCGCGACTATGAAAATGATGAAGAATTTCACGACCGGTGACGGCTCCCCACCGAACAGACTATCGAACATAGATGTTCTCTCGTTCCGCATTCCGGGCGGCTGACCAGCCAAACTGCAGCAGGCCGGTTAACGCCAAGGGCAAGGCTTGCCGCCTCGAATAATAACGGATTGTTAACGCGAAAGGGCATTCCGATCCAGGATCCTGCAGTTTGCCACAAAATTCATGGTTACCAGAAAGTTGACACTTTGGGTTAATGGGCTGCGGCTTAACTGCCTATTAACCATGTACCCGGCAAAGTCTGCCTACCTGACGCGGTCGATTTCCGGATCGCTTGCCAGTGCAGGGGGAGACGTCATGCCGATATCCGACATACCGATGTTCTCGATGTTGCGCACCAAACTCCAATGGCATCAGGAGCGCCAGCGGGTGCTGGCTGGGAACGTTGCCAATGCGAATACGCCAAATTTCCGGCCGCGTGATCTGGTGCCGCCGGATTTCAACAGAACTGTGCCCCTGCCAAGCTCGATTGGTTTGGCACGCACCGATCCGGCGCATCTCGTCGGCACGGGCGGCGATGGTTCGTTCGGTCGGGGCCGGCAGGGCGGTTACGAAATCCGGCCAACTGGAAACGCGGTGACGCTGGAAGACCAGATGATGTCGATTGCGTCGAACCAGATGGATTATTCGGCTGTGGCCACTCTTTACAGTCGTGGTCTCGGTCTCATCAAAACCGCACTTGGTAAGGGTTGAGGGGCAAGCCAATGGACTTCATGAGATCTCTTGCTATTGCGGCGTCCGGGTTGCGTGCCCAAGCCGGTCGCATGCGCGTCATATCCGAAAATATCGCCAATGCCGATTCGACCGCGCAACAGGCCGGAGGGGATCCTTATCGGCGCAAGATCCCGACGTTTCACTCGGAAGTCGATCGGGCGCTGGAAACCAACGTTGTTGCGCTCGGCCGGGTGCGTCCTGATCCTTCCACTTTTCGTATCAAGCACGAGCCGGGGCATCCCGGAGCCGACGCGAGCGGCATGGTGAAGTATCCGAATGTGAATTCGCTCGTCGAAATGACGGATATGCGGGATGCGCAGCGTTCATACGAAGCAAACCTCAATGTGATCGGTGCGACCCGCCGTATGCTTCAGCGCACGATCGCCATCCTGACCTCTTGATTTAAGGACATCAAATCATGGCATCGCCCATTACAGCCGCAGGCGCCTACGCAAAGCTCGCGCGTCTAGCCGATCCGGCAGCAGCGCTTGCTAATCCGATGACTGAAAGCTCAAGCGGGCCGGGTTTTGGCGAGCTTGTCAAAGAGGCCCTTGGGAATGTGGTCGAGGCGGGCCGCAAGTCCGACACGCAGGTCAATTCAGTCGCCAACGGAAAGGCAAACATGGTCGATCTCGTGACCGCGGTTGCCGAGAGCGAAACAGCCATCGCAACGCTTGTTTCGGTGCGCGATCGGGTCATTCAGTCCTATCAGCAGATCATGCAGATGCCGATCTAATCGGCGCAGGCCTGTGAAGCTACTGCGTCTCGTTATCAAAGGAGCCCGCATGACCGGACCCGAAGTGCTCGATGTCGCGCGCGACGCCATTATTACGCTGGTGATTGTGTCCAGTCCGCTGATGCTTGTCGGGCTTCTGGTGGGCGTCGTCGTTTCCCTCTTTCAAGCGCTGACTCAGATCCAGGAAACGACCCTGGTCTTCGTGCCGAAAATTCTCGCTATGTTCGTGGTGTTTTTGCTGGCGCTGCCGTTCATGGGAGAAATGTTGAATGCACATATGATCAGGCTTGCGGCAAGGATCATGGCTGGGTGAGACTCGCCATGGGTCGCAGATGCGAATCGATGTTTCATTCCTGCCGGCGCTGGCTGCCGCATTCATGCTCATGTTTGCGCGGATGGGCGCAATGGTAATGCTGTTGCCCGGTGTCGGGGAACTCAGCGTTCCCACCCGGATGCGTCTTGTCATCGCGCTGATTCTGACTGCGGCCTTGTTTCCGCTGCATCGAGCGGCCTTTTCCATCGATCTGCGTGCACCCGGCCCCGTAATGGTGAGCTTTGCTCAAGAGCTTATGATCGGAGCCGTGCTTGGGATTACGGCGCGTTTGGCGATTTCCGCTTTGCAGGTTGCCGGCAGCATTGTCGCCCAGCAGCTTGGACTGGGATTCGTGACCACGGTGGATTTAACGACTCAGGGGCAGCAGGGCGTTATCGTTGGCAACTTCCTGACAATCCTTGGGATTGCGCTCATTTTCACCACGGATCTGCATCATTTGGTCATTGCGGCGCTGCACGACAGCTACACACTGTTCAAACCCGGTGAGGTGCCGCTTGTCGGTGACGTCGCGAGCCTGATTGCAAGTACAATTGCCGGCGCGTTCAAGGTGGGCACGCAGCTTGCTGCGCCTTTCATCGTGTTTGGGCTTTTGTTCAATATCGGGCTTGGCGTCTTAGCGCGCCTGATGCCGCAAATGCAGGTGTTTTTCGTCGGTGTGCCGTTGTCGATTCTCATCGGCTTCTTGATTCTCTTTCTTGTCATCGGCGCAATGATGGCGACATTTCTGGACTATCTACAGGGCGTGCTGCATCAGCTCGCGCCGTTTTCCTGACGAGGAGTAAGGAGAATGGCCGATGAAAATGAAAGTGCTGAACGCACACAAGAACCGACCCAGAAA
>DATAIA010000025.1:0-4922 GCA_036262895.1 Xanthobacteraceae bacterium | reverse complement strand
CCTTTGTCTCCGAAGGTTGGCAAATCAACGCGCATCGAAGAAGCGAGGTCGGTGATGGCTGATATCGATTTTGTTCTAGTCAACATTGAGGAGGACGCGGACCGCTTAGCGCTGCAATATTTAGGAGCCGCTGCCCTAGTTAATTGGGATGCATTGCCAATAAGCGCAAGAATGATGTTATTCGAGGGCGCGCAAAAGATAGGTGGGCTGGAGCCCGCCACCGGGTTAGCGCAAAGCCTCACCGTACTTCTCAAGCGTCATGGAAAGATCGGCATCTAGTCGTGCTCGGGATCATAATTCTCCCCGTAACGTTGGCGATCGAAAATTGGCCGACGCCTCGTGCCGAAGATCGCCGTCTGATATCGGGCCGACGGGTGGTGGCCCATTTGAGGGCCGAAGCCGTCGCCTGCGGTCCGTTCTTTAGGCGAGTGCCGCAGGGCGGCATTGATTGCGCAGGATCAAGCCTGCCTCGCTGTACTTCAATTTGGCTTGCACGGCTCGAGTCGGAACTTCGAACGGCATTGAGATCTTGTCATCCAAATATTGTAAGATATTCGAGCACGCCAGCTGGCTTGTCACGAACTGCCGTCGCCAATACCTGGCCAGTGCCACCTTACCCGATAAGAGCGCATTGCCCTCCCACACTCCAGCACAGCGTTTGGGGCGTACATATCGACGATTGAGAGATCAGCAGCGCGATAGGCATCAAGCCAATCTAGCGCTGCGGCCATCGGGTTAAAGGAACTCATCCTACGTACCTGCCAAGTATCGTTTCGAACTGAGGGATCTTCGCTACCCTATTGGGCGCAGAAAATAGGCCACTTGGCATACTTACGGACCGTCCGTGCTGTTCTTGAGCTTTTTCCGGTATGCAAACTTAGGAGGAAACGGCGTGCCCAAATTGCGCGCCTGCGCATGGACGCTGCCAGTTGAGCGATGTAATGCAGCTGCCGCCCTCAAGGGTGAAGCTTTCTTTCCCACAAGCTCCTTGAGGCGCTCATTATCTTCGGCTGTCCAGGGCGTATTATTAATCGCCATTTTCGGGCCTCCGGCAGATGTTGCATCTTCGCATCAGCCTACCGCTTATTTACTTCTCCGCAAGATGTTAACTTGCTTCACATTCCTGCGGGTGAGTAGCGTCAGCTAGGTTCTTAGGAGACCGCTTCCTATGGCGGACTATCGCATCTACTTCGTGGGTGAGGCCGGCCATTTTTGCGACGTGATGCCATTGGCTTGCGCGAACGACGCGGAGGCGGTGGAGCAAGCCAAGCGAGTCGCCGCAGGCCGTGCAGTGGAGCTTTGGCAGCTAGACCGCAAGGTCGCTGTGTTCCCGGACCAAAATAAAACCCCGTGAGGGAAACCATTTAGCGACCTTCCTCGTCTATTTGAGGGAGTGCCGCGTATGGTTGAAAGTAAGGACCGCGAAGAGCTGGAGCAGCGTCTGGCGCAGGCCAAGCGCATTGCCAATGCGATACTTGATCCGGTTACCAAGGAGCGGCTCCAAGGGCTGAAGGAGCAGTTGCGGTTGTCAAAACCAAAGCGACGATACGTAGCCCACGATTACGGATGTTTACACCCTTGTTTACACCATTGCATTTTTAGCGGAGCGGCGCGCGGCTTAAACTGGTGAAATAGCCCAGAACGGTGAACACAGATAGTTGATAGCTTTGTTCACCAGGTTTTTTGAAGCCGGTGTCTTCACTGCGCAGGGAATGCCGGCGTGCTTCCGCCATTTAGTGTTCGGGCGGCTAGTGTGATCACCGCAGGGTCGATGTCCGTCTGGATACCCTGCCTCAAGACTTGCCCTGATCGAAGTCGGCCGCCGTTTGGTCTGTAAGGAAGTGCCGTACTGGGCATGACAGAGCAGGCCAGGCAGTTCCATTCACACAGCACTGGAAAACGTGAGACTTGGGTTGACTGCGGATAAATGAACCCGGGTGAGGTGCATTTCGCAACAGCATCCACAAGCGAACGTTAGACCACAAGCCGCCGAGCCCTTCGGCCGAGCAAGATCCACAATCCAGAGCATGACGCCGCGGGAGGGGGGTCAAAAGTCTACAGCTTATGGGAGTGGCCCGAGCTCGCAGCCGGGTTCGCGGTTTATACAGCGGCTCGCTCCTCAACTTTCAGCACCGCTAGTTCTGCAAGGACCACTCTTCCTTCAGGAGTTTTTGGACCTCGTTACCGGCAGCTTCAAGGACCGCAACGGCCTGTCGTCCAATAGGACCGTATAAATGATCTTAGACTGTCTAGGCTTCATCGGAGTTACTGCGGCTGATCGATAGCTGGATGCGGCAACGGCCCGGCATGATCGGTCATTGATCCAAGATCGCTAACGTCGATCCAACCATGACAATGCGGACACCGCACGTGATTAACCGCTGCCTCGACCGGGGTCCGGCGCAGACGCTCATCGAGATATTTCCCTCTGGGATACGGCCTCATCGGAAAGCGTTCTTCAGCCCTTTCATGGCGGGGGTGATCAGGGTTTTTGATCTTGACCCGGTTGTGCGAGACGCCGGCGCGATACAGGCGGTCACTGCGCTTCGATACCAGGCCCTCGAGGCCCATCAAGCAGGCGTGGCGGAACAGATCTGGGCCGATCTCTCCTCGTTCAAAGTTCGACAGGAAGATGCCGTTTACTCTGCGGGCTAGCATCCGCGCGAGATTTGTCTTCCGCATGCTGAGAGGCAGCTTCCGAAGGTCATCACCGTCGCCCATCAGCACATCGAAGGCGTAAAACTGCACCTCGCCATTGTGCTGATGGCTATGCAATCCATCGAAATCCAACCGGCCGTCGACACCGAGCAAGACGGCCTCACCATCGAGGACGAACGAGCTAGTTCGGATCCGACATGCGGCTTCCACAATCAGGGGATATTTTTCGGTCCAGTCATGGCCGTGCGAGTAAACAGCCGAACCCGCTTGCCTTCCCGGTTAACGGTCAGCCTATAGCCGTCGTGTTTGATTTCATGAATCCAATCAGGCCCCGCTAGAACGGTGCTCTTGCGGGTCGGTAGACCAGGAGCAAACACGATACGACGCATGGTTCAAAGCAAAGATAGCTGCTGACCGAGTTTGCGGCCGGTTTGCCCCTCAATGAAGTCGCGCATCGCCTCGGAAACCTCGCGGCCCTCCGCGGCGATATGCTGCTCTAACGCATTTGCTGTGTCCTCGGAGGCATCCCGCGACCAGCCCTCCGCGGGGTTGAAAGCTACGACCCGAAGAACGTTGTCGTACTGCCCGGTCAGCAAGTCACCGATCAGCTTGACGTAGGTGATGCGCTCGTCAGTTTCCCGAAATGCGGGGCCGACCCGAAAGTCTTCCAAGACCAAATAGAAATCCTTATCCAAACGGTCATTTGGAACAATAGACGGTGTTATCATACGCAAAAGTCCCTCGTCCCGAGTCAAAAATAGGTCGGGAAAAGGTGGAAAGCGAATCACTGAGCAATGCGAATCTGCGGTCGTGTCAACCAGATTCGGATGGCAACAAATGTTAGGTCGTGGAAGTCGGAAGGGCATCGCTGACTTGGCTCAGCAGAGGATCTTCGAGCAACGTCACATAAGTTCCGCTTTCATGGATCTCCAAGAGCTTGCGTTCCACCAGCAGCCTCAGGCCGGCACCGTACTCCTCCGCTGAGCCTCGGTCACGAAACAGGAATGGGCCGTTGACCAGTTCGATATAAATCCGCCCTTTCATCGCCGGCTCCACTTGCTTGGCAATCTCCAGGATGCGGCGGGCGGCAGCCTCCGGGTCTGCGTAGGGTCGATCAGCAGTCAGCATCAAAGCAGAATCTCACGTTGAGACCTCAAGAATTGGCACGGTGGCGGAGGCCAGTCACGCCGAGGGGCCTTCGATAATTGGCCAATTGACCAAGGGGATGTGGTAACCACCTGCCTGCGTGGCAATGCTAGTGGATTGCAAATCGCGAAAGGACGGAATCCTTGGCGATGAGCCGACAGGTAATCTGGGGCGGTCGCATCATGGGCGCCGACATCCGCGCGAAAGGTGCGCGTGAGGATGCGCAAAAAGCCATCCGAGAAGCTGACCGGGCCGAGGCTTACGCATGGTCGGTTCGCATGGAAGGTTACGGCGGGCCTGCCCAGCCGGCGCCAACAATTGCCCGGTGTCTCAACGGCGGACCGGGGTGGCTCGAGGTCGAGTGCTGTCGCTGCAAGACCCGTGCGAGCCTTCCGCTTGATGCCATTCGTCGCCCACGGGACACACCGATCTGGAAGCTAGAGGCGTCTCTGAAATGCCGGTCGTGCAAGAAGGGGCGATCGGCGCCACCCGCGCCGATGATCAAGCTGGCGGAAACCCGGGAGATCTCGCCTTACAAGTGGGTGCATCCGGACGAGGAGCGCTAATAACTAGCGTCGGCCGCTGCACAGCGGCGGCCAAAAGCCCGCAAGCGGGACGCCTGGCAAACGCAAGTCCTCCCATCTCGGTTCATGGCAGCTCCGGTAGCCCCGCTCGATACATCAAAGATTTCCAGCGCGAGGCTAGAGTTGGGCTGGGTTTGCATCACCCTGCGCTCAATGAGCGCAATCGACTTAGCCGCAGTTAGCACTGATCGAGGCTGGATCGTTCAAAATAGCATCGCCCGGCGGTTGATTTGCAAGAACCGATCACCTGTTATCAGCGGTAGATTCCTCTTATTGGCCGCGCCCCTCTGGAGAGGGCGCGGCCAATGTTTTCAGTCTCGTTTGCGGCTCCCTAAGGCCGCCTGGGGCCTTTGCCGACGTTGCCCGAAGCGACTATCCGCGCAGCCAACCGCTGCTTTACGCGGAATCCTTTTCGCCAAACACGCCGGAAGGCGCCTGCCCCAATTGTTGTCACGGCATCGGGCGGGTCCATCAGGTCAACGAACGGACGCTGGTACCCGACGATACCTTGACGATTCGGGAGCGGGCGGTCGC
>DATAIA010000024.1:0-4096 GCA_036262895.1 Xanthobacteraceae bacterium | reverse complement strand
CGCGACACCGGTTTCAAAAAGCTGCAGTCGCGAATTGCCAATGCAGTGCGGGGGAAAGTCCTCAGGGACGGCACGCGGGATACAGGCTGCGGGTTGAAGGCCTTCCGCCGGGAGCTTTTCCTAGGGCTTCCATATTTTGATGGGCTGCACCGGTTTCTACCGGCATTGGTGAAGCGTGACGGCTATGAGGTTGGCTACGTCGATGTCATCGATCGGCCACGCCTGCACGGCACATCGAACTACGGCATGTGGGATCGGCTGTGGGTCGGGATTTTGGATCTCGCGGGCGTGTGGTGGCTCATTCGCCGGCGCAAGCGCGTGCCGCAGAGCACGGAGGTGATTGCGAATGATCGGTGAACTTTGGCAAGCGGTCGGCGCATATCTCTATGAAGTGTTCGTAGTCAGGCTCGATTGGTGGGTTGTGCTTGGCTTTCTCGCGCAGGCTTTGTTCTCCATGCGCTTCCTCGTGCAATGGATTGCTTCCGAGCGTGCCCGTAAAAGTGTGGTTCCGATCGCGTTTTGGTGGTTTTCGATTGGTGGCGGCTTTTTGTTGTTCCTTTATGCGCTTTACCGCAAAGATCCGGTCTTTATTGCCGGCCAAGGCACGGGCCTGTTCATCTATCTACGCAATCTGCAGTTTGTCTTCCGTGAGCGACGCCAGGACGTGACGGCCTAATAGGCGTCACGTCATCCCGAGACATCTCTCCTCATCCTGAGGAAGGCGATACTGATCTCGGCTCGAGGTCAGTATCGACTGTCTCGAAGGATGAGGTCGTAAATCATCTGCGTTTATTGAACGGGCCTCATGGTTCGAGACGCCCGCTTTCAGCGGGCTCTCACCATGAGGAACTGCTACTTGCTATGCTTGGCGAACTAAGAGCGGCGAGCTAGGTGATTTGACCTAAAGTCATCGCACTCCTAGCAATGAGCAGCGAGCGCAGCGAACCCGCGTTCGAGATCTGCAAGAAGATCGTCCACATTCTCCAGTCCGATGTGAAACCGCAATGCCGGGCCGCCCGGGGCCCATTTCGTGGCAGTGCGATAGCTCGCGCAATCAAACGGAATGACCAGACTTTCAAATCCGCCCCAGGAAAAGCCCATTCCGAACAGACTGAGCGCATCAAGAAATGCGTGCGTTGCTTTTTCGGAGACTGGTTTGAGCACAATACTGAAAAGGCCCGAGGCACCAGTGAAATCACGGCGCCAAATGGCGTGACCCGGATCGGTTTCGAGTGCCGGGTGCATGACGCGCAGGACTTCAGGACGATCACTGAGCCAACGCGCTACTTTGAGCGCCGCTTCCTGATGGTGCGCAAGCCGCACGCCCATGGTGCGCAAGCCGCGCAAGGCAAGGAACATGTCATCGGGGCCGACGCAAAGCCCCATTGTGACGACCGTTTCCTTGATCCGCGGCCACCACTTGGCATTCGCTGAAATTGTCCCCAGCATCACATCCGAGTGGCCGACGATGTATTTGGTGCCTGCTTGGATCGACACATCGACGCCATGCGCAAATGCATCAAAGAACAATGGCGTCGCCCAGGTGTTATCCATGAGAACAACAGCGCCATGTTCGTGGGCAATAGCGGAAATGGCAGGGATGTCCTGCATTTCAAAAGATTGAGAGCCGGGCGCTTCAACAAACACAGCACGTGTGTTTGACCGGAATAATCTGGCGATATCTTTCCCGGTCAGAGGATCGTAATAGGTCGTTTCAATCCCCAGCCGGGTCAGGTTGGTGTCGCAAAATATCCGGTTTGGCTTGTAGACGCTGTCGCTGACAAGGATGTGATCGCCCGATTGCAGCACCGCGAGCCACGCCGTTGAAATGGCCGAAAGCCCCGAGGGGAGCAGGGCAACGCCCGCGCATTCCGGCCCTTCGATTTCACGCAGCGCACTTTCAAGCGCCTCGGACGTCGGAGTGCCGCGGCGGCCATATTGATAACGGCTCCGGTGAGCGACAATGTCGGCGGCCGAGGGGTAGAGCACCGTCGAGGCATGATAAACGGGCGGATTGACAAATCCGTGGTTGGATTTTGGGTCGCGGCCGCCGGTCACCAGCTTGGTATAGATCCCAGGCTCGTTCGCAGCATCCTGGCCCTCAGGCGCCGGCTTTTTGCTCATGGTGTTAATCCAACGATCAGGGCCGCTGTCGGCCAGTATAAAGAACACGGAAGAGGGGGCTCCGCCCGGCTTTAAGCATCGTTTTTCGTAGCATGAGGGTCACAAACCGGGCAAATGACCCACGCCCACAAACACCCACGCCAGCCATGTTTCGCTGACCTACTCAACATCAAGCCTTGACCCCAAGGGGTAATCGGACTGAGATTGTGGCTGGTCGAGGAGGGCATTGGCCATATTGATAGCAATCGCGCCTTTGCACTATGGGCGCGCCGCCGTATATGGATATTTGATGCCGGTCGGTTCTCCCGTAAACGACCCAACATAACACCTTGAGGAACAGCAACAGCTTGGAGAAGGTCGTACGATGAAACGCGTAATCATGATCATTGCGGCAGCGGCGACATTGGGTCTTGCCGCTCCAGCAGCGAATGCCCAACAGATGCTCAACACTATTAAGCAGCGGGGCATGCTCAACTGTGGTTCGAACCCGACTCTTGCCGGCTTCGGCCTTCCCGATGCTCAGGGAAATTGGACCGGGCTTGATATCGATTTTTGTCGGGCTGTCGCTGCAGCGATCTTTAACGATCCCAAAAAGATTAAATTCGTGCCGTTGACGGCAAAGGACCGTTTTACCGCACTGCAATCCGGAGAGGTCGATGTCCTGGCACGAAATACAACCTGGACTAGCTCACGCGATACGCAACTCGGGCTCAACTTCACTGGCGTCAACTATTATGACGGTCAGGGCTTCATCACCCGCAAATCGCTCAAGGTGAACTCGGCGCTCGAACTCAACGACGCGGCCATCTGCGTGCAGCAGGGCACGACGACCGAGCTCAACCTCGCGGACTATTTCCGCGCCAATAAGATGAAACTGAAGACGGTCACGTTCAACACCGCGGACGAAGCGGTGAAAGCCTACGACGCCGGCCGTTGCGATGCATACACCACGGACGCATCGGGCCTTTATGCGGAACGCCTGCGCCTGGTCAATCCGAACGATCACGTCGTGCTGCCCGAGATCATCTCGAAGGAGCCGCTTGGGCCAGCCGTTCGTCACGGTGACGATCAATGGTTCGATATCGTGAAGTGGGTGCATTACGCCATGCTCAATGCCGAGGAGCTTGGCATCACATCGAAGAATATCGACGAAATGCTCAAATCGGATAAGCCCGATGTGAAGCGCTTCGTCGGCACTGAAGGCAATTATGGTGAGCAGCTCGGCCTCACCAACGACTGGGCGGTGCGTATCGTCAAACACGTCGGAAATTACGGCGAGGTGTTCGATCGCAACGTCGGCGCCGGCTCAAAGCTCGGTATTGCTCGTGGGCTGAATGCTCTTTGGACCAAGGGTGGCTTGCAATACTCGCCGCCGATCCGCTGAGAAAAATCGGGCTAAATGTACCGGACGCCCAACGGCGTCCGGTACGGTATCCAGGCTCCTCGTAAGATTGAACTAAAAGCGCGTTCAATCATATAATTAGGCGCGCAGCCGCATGTCGGCCGCACGGTTGAAAGCGCTGCTTAATGCGGGCGGCGCTTCGGCGAGGGAACAGCCGATGAGCATCACGGCAAAGCCGCAGCAGCCGAAAGTTTCTCTTTTTTACGACCCGAAGGTTCGCAGCATCACCTATCAGGTGGGGCTGTGTTTGATCATCGCATATCTCGGGTATAGCGCCGTTACCAACGCCATCGAAAACCTGCAGCGCGCGCACATCGCTTCCGGGTTTGGATTTTGGGATCATACTGCCGGTTTTGACATTAGTCAGACACCTATTCCGTACACCCAGACATCCACATACGGTCGAGCGTTCTGGGTCGGTCTCGTCAATACGTTGATCGTTGCTGGGATTGGGATCGTTCTTGCGACTATTCTCGGCTTTCTCATCGGCATTGCGAGGCTTTCCAAGAATTGGCTGGTTTCCCGCGCTGCCTCCGGCTACGTCGAACTGATCCGTAACCTGCCGCTGCT
>DATAIA010000023.1:0-2819 GCA_036262895.1 Xanthobacteraceae bacterium | reverse complement strand
AAGACGCTTTAGTAGCACTTGCTCACGCTCAATCCTCGCCTGGTAGAGGTCACGTTCCTTCTTGCTTGATGTGCGGTCGAGAAGATAGCGGTAGTGGTCAATAATTTTTTTGCTTCCGCGGACGAGAAACTCTTCAACGTCATTCACGGCGCACATCCGGCCAAGACGGTTCTATCTGACGCAGACCGATTGGAAAGGTCAGGTTTTGCAACTCCGTAAAAGCGGACTGCTCCTGTTGCAAGCGTCTCTCGATGTACTGACGCTCGAGATCGGTCAGCTTTGTTCGTAAAAGCCGGCGATATCGATGAATGTTGTTTCGATGCGCGCGCAGGCGGGCCAGATTTTCTTCAAACATCATCGTCATCACTCCAAGCGGTGCTTTTATGGCGCCGCCACTGAGCGGCAAGCACTCCATTGATGGATCGAGGGCGATTAGGTTTGCCGCTCGGTCGATTGAGCTGGCCGCCGTCAAGTTCGCAGAGAGCCTCAAGGATCTCGTCGATCGTCACGGGAGCTTTAAGACCGTGTGGCGTCCGCAGCGCAGGACACGAGGCCATTGCAGAGGCATCTGAAGCCCATGATGCAAGGATCGCTCGCTTCTCCGGAATCGTGAGACTCCGATCGCTCACCACCCCCCGCGGACACTCAAATACGGTGCCGGGGTGAAGAAGCGCTTTAATCTCGATCACGTCATCTTTGAAAGCGGTCGTCGGCCGCATGGGTGTCCTCCGATTCTTTGACGACTTTAAACCCGCGCGCCGTAGGCGGCGGCGCGCGGTGATTGGGGCGCAGCACGATAGTTCAGGCAGCCTTCCTTTAGGCAGCCTCCTTTTAGGCAGCCTTGGCTTCGAGCTGCTGCACGTTGCCGGCCGTCGCTCCGTTGATGGCAATGCAACGTGGCTTCATAGCTTCGGGAATTTCCCGTACCAGTTCGATCTTAAGCAAGCCATTGTCGAACGCGGCGCCTTTTACCTGAACATAGTCGGCAAGACTGAAATGACGCTTGAAGTGCCGGGTTGAGATGCCTTGGTAAATAAGCTCCCGCTCGGTCTCTTCGACCTTATTTCCCTCCACCGACACCACGTTTTGTTCCGCAGTAATCGAGATCTCGTCCGGAGAGAAACCGGCCAAGGCGAGCGAGATCTGATACCGATCCTCGCCGAGTCGCTCAATATTATAAGGCGGGTAGTGGTCCTCGCCGGCGTGCTGGGCGGCAGCCTCGGCGAGATTAAAAAGGCGGTCGAAACCGATCGTCGAACGCCAGAGGGGTGCAAAATCGTAGGTGCGCATAGCCAAATCCTCCAAAGAGCAAGATGGGTACGAGCGGCACCGGACACGAACCGGTGCCCGTCTCATTGCCCGGACCCAACTGGCGTCCGGGCACCGCCGAAGCGGCGACAAACAAATTACGAAACAGCGCTCTGGTTTCAAGAGGGGAAGGAAAATTTTTTCGCCAATGGCAAAGAAGCGGCCCGCCGCACTGACGGCCAATTGGGCAAGACGCGTTCTAATGCCGAGCTTTCGGAATAACGTTCGGTGTTTACTTCACAGCAGGATGCCTTGCCGGCAACCCCAAGGCCCTCCGGCGATGAACCCCAAGGCTCTCCGGGGATGGTGACAACGCGTCGGGACACCCTATTGGCAACCAGCTCCGTGCTGCTATGAGGGCAGAGCTATCGCAAAAGCCAGACCTTCATCCGTGGGCAGGGGGTCATTCAGCTCCGCGTCGCGGACTCGTCGGCCAGTGCTCCGCTGGCGAGGCCTGTCGACTCCGGCGGGAAATATCCTGCAATGCTCCGCCAGTTAAGCGAACAGCCTTTCTTCGCCGCGGCCGGCGTTAAATCGCTGATCAATCGGCAGTTGGCTTCTTCTCGCAGGAGCGTCTAGAATTCCGCGCATGTCCTACTTTCCGGCCCCATTTGCCCAAGGCCTTGCCGCGGTCTGTGCCGTAGACGAAGGGGGGGGCATCACCCTAACAAATGTTGGAGAGCCGCTCCAAAGGCCGTTCAAACTGGAGGCCAATACTTCGCGCTTAGATCGCGAAAACAGGCGCGAAGAGCGTTGTTCCGATCGTTTGAGAGCGAAGAAAGGCATGAGGCTATCAAGGAGCTCGGCCGCATCGCCCATTGGCATCCGGGATCTCGGCCTCATCGAGCCGGTAGAAAGATAAATATCTGCGCAAGCTCGGAGAGGGCGGACTATTGGCCGATCTTGCGCCGCCATTCCCCGCCCGGGCCTTGACATCCACTAGGACCGCGCCGGCGCCTCCGAGGCGATTCACTTCAAGCCAGCAAGTGGGAGCGGATGCGCATCAATCTGCCAGAGCCTTTACCTCTCTAACGCTAGATCAGCCAAGGTTCATACGCGGATCGCGATGTCGAAGCCCTGGGCTCTGAGATCAAGGAGCGTGTTGCGATCCGCGCCCGTTACATCGGCCGGCATCGTTACGAAAAGCTTGCTGCTACGATTTTCGGTGAGCGCAATCCGCAATAGGGGCAATGATGCAAAATCCAGCGTAGCAATGTGATCGCCACCGCCGCCGGAACAATAAATTTCCAAGATCCACTTTTCGCCGCTCATGGCGCGATCCCGGCGTCGGCAGTCACGTCTCGGTCGCGTTGCCGCAAATTGTTCAGCCGGGAATCTACCGCTTTCGCACTCGGTTTATGAGCCGCTCCGTTACAGACACAAGCGGGGCCTACGGCGCCCATCATCTTCAAGCCATCATCTTCTTCAGCCATCCAAGCCCTACGTAAGTTTTGCCTCCCCGAACGATCCCCCGAGCACGTGGCTAAACCTGCCAAACACAAGCGGCCGCC
>DATAIA010000022.1:0-8498 GCA_036262895.1 Xanthobacteraceae bacterium | reverse complement strand
GGTGACGATGGCGTCGGTGATCTCGTCCTGCACCGCGAATACGTCGGTCAGCATGCGGTCGTAATGTTCCGCCCAGATGTGGCTGCCGGTCGCCGTATCGTTGAGCTGCGCGGTGATGCGGACGCGGTCGCCGCTTCTCCTCACGCTGCCTTCGACGACATAGCGAACCCCGAGCTCTGAGGCGACTTGCCTCATGTGCACGGGCTTGCCCTTGTAGGTAAACGAAGAGTTGCGGGCAATCACGAAGAACCATCGCAGTTTTGACAAAGCGGTGATGATGTCCTCGCTGATGCCGTCGGAAAAATACTCCTGCTCGCGGTCGCCGCTCATATTGTCGAACGGTAGTACCGCGATTGCGGGCCGGTCGGGCAACGTCAGCGGCGGACGCGGCTGCTCTGCTTCCGGAATTCTAGCGGTTTGAGCATTACATGGTGCGTTCACGACGCCGACAAAGCGGATTCCCTTGCGAGCAATGGTGCGGATGAGCCGCTGTTCCTTGCCGTTGTCGCCGATCGCGTTCCGCGCGGCGTTGATCCGACTGTCCAGCGTGGAGTCTGAAACGATCCGTCCACCCCAAACCATTGCGATCAGGTCGTCTCGCGTAACCACGCGATCGCGGTGCACCAGTAGATGAACCAGCAAGTCGAACACTTGCGGCTGCATCGCCACCAGATTGCCGTCGCGGCGCAGTTCACGACGATCGGGGTCGAGAATGTAATTATCGAATTTGAACTTCACTCGTCCCATCGTATGTTTTCTCAAGAAACAATCAAGCCCGCCTCATGAAGAGCTCAAGAGCGGCGCAAAGACCAAACGTCGTTCTCCGTGCATCCCTGTCAGTACCGGGAGTTGCATTTGCCATCTCCGGTAGCGGAGCGAATTGATGACTGAAACCGAGCCCATTGGTACAGCGATAGTGGAGAGTCGGCGGCCAAGATTCACGGCATTTCTGCTCGATGGCGTGGCCTACCTCACACTTCTATCCGCGATTTTGTACGCCATCGGTTTCCTATCAGATTTCATCGTCCCGAAAGCGATCGATACCGGCGCAGAATCGGGAATAATTGAGGCGATTGTCGTCAATATCCTGCTGATTTCGTTATTCTTCACTCAACATAGCGCTATCGCGCACAGATTGTCCAAACACCGGTGGACGCAGTATATTCCGCAATATGCCGAGCGCCGCATCCGTACGCTTTGCGCCGGCTTGGCGTTATTGCTGTTGTTCTGGCAATGGCGCCCGATGCCGGCTGTGATCTGGCATGTTCACGAGCCCGAAAAGGCTATGGCGATCGCCACGTTGTCGTTCATGGGCTGGGTGATCTTCGTCACGAATACCGTCACGACCAATCAGTTAGAATTGTTCCAGTTGCCTCACGACAGCAACGGTCCCGTGCAGCGAGAGGTGCCAGCGCTTACTTTCAATACACCATTGTTTCATCGCCTAGTGCGGCATCGCATCTACCTCGGTTTCGCTATCGGTCTCTGGGCAGCCCCGACGATGAGCGTTGGACATCTGCTGCTTTCAGCAACAATAACCATCTGGATCTTCATCGGCTTCATGCTCGAACAGTACCATTTCGCCGGAATGTTCAAATGGGAGCACGGTTTGCTGCACTCGTGGCGCAGGCTGAACTGACCACTTTTCTCACTTTTGTAAGGAGACGGAAGACTATGAAACATACTGGAAGCTGTTTTTGCGGCGCTGTCGAGGTTCAGGTAACAGGTGCGCCGGAAGGAATGGGTTATTGCCATTGTCGTTCTTGCCGTTCTTGGTCGGGAGGTCCGGTGAATGCGTTCACGTTGTGGAAGCCGGAAGCGGTAGAGATCACTGTCGGAGCCCAACACGTCGCGACGTTTGAAAAGACTGCAGTGAGCCAGCGCAAGTATTGCGCGGAGTGCGGCGGTCATCTGATGACCAATCATCCGACGCTCGGGCTGGTTGACGTGTTCGCTGCAACCCTGCCCACGCTTCCCTTTGCGCCGGGCGTGCACGTCAATTACTCCGAAACGGTGTTGCCGATGCGGGATGGGCTGCCCAAACTGAAGGATTTTCCGGCTGAATTGGGCGGCTCTGGCGAGATGGTCGCCGAGTAGGGGAAATGTTCGGACATAGCCGACAGCGAATGTGGATTCCATCGTTCGCTTGCCAATAACGCGTCGCTCGATCCTATAGGCGGGCGGCGCCTTCGTCGGAAACCCTTCACCGCTTAACCATGTTCAACATTCCTAGCAAGCTGCTTTGGCCGAACATCTCGCCCGGCTGGTGATGGTAGGCCGACTATCGATCGGCTGCACGCATCTGCCGCGCATTGCCGTGCAGAGGCAGCAGCCGAAGCCGAGCAGCATGGAGGAGTTCGTCGGGCAGAGAGGGAGAACTCGCATGCAGCAGGCGAGAGCTTAGGAAGCGCTGGATTCTAAAGTACTCTGGCTATCCTGATGCGCGTATTGGGCTTCCTCGGCCCTCCCGCTGACCGGGCCGGCGAATTATTCTATGAAGTCGAGGAAACCCCTCTGGTGTGTGTCGATTCGCTCTGCGAATAGATGGCGCGATGCTGTCTAGGTTGAGGTGCGGCTGAGAAGGCATAACCAGTGAAGAACACGGCGGCGGTGAGCAATGTCTCAATACTGGTGATAAACCAGGTGGCGGCGTGATCAACATCACCGAGATCGATTTCTTGCCGACCACATTCTACGCGGCATTCCTTAGCCAACTTTCGCTTAGATCAGTTGCTGGCATCGGCTTTCCGAAGAAATATCCTTGGCCTTCTTGGCAACCCATGCGAGCCAACAAGTCCGCTGTAGCGCTATCTTCGATGCCTTCTGCAATAACGGAAAGTCCGAGCTGCGTGCTTAACCCGATGGTGGAACTTACGATAGCGGCGTCATCCGCATCGGTCAGCAAGTCACCGACGAAGGACCGATCGATCTTCAAGCCGTCTAGGGGAAATTTTTTTAAGTAGCTCAGGCTGGCATAGCCGGTCCCGAAATCATCGAACACGAGACGGACGCCGAGCTTTTGGATATGGCGAAAGGTATCGAGAACACGCCGCTCATCGGCGATCAGAATGTCCTCTGTGACCTCCAGTTCTATCAATGAAGGGGTAACCCCAGTGGCCGCCAGGGTGGCAGCCACGGCCTCAGCCAGATCCCCTGAATGCAATTGAGATGGAGAGAGGTTGATGCCCACGCGTAAGGGATGGCCTGCCTGCTCCCAGGTCCGAGCTTGGCGACAGGCGGTGTGTAATACCCAGTTAGCGATTCGCTGTGAATGCCCTGAAGTATTAACAACTGGCATGAACTCTGCGGGAGACACTAAACCACGCACGGGATGACGCCAGCGGATCAGCGCCTCCGCACCTATCAATTTGTGTCCGCTGAGGTGAACCTGTGGCTGGTAGAATAATTCGAATTCGCCGCGCTCGGCCGCTTGCGCAATTTCGCTCTCGAGCGTGAGGCGCTTCTCGATTGTCTGCCGCATGCCCTTTTCGAAGGCTGCATAAGCCCCCCGGTTCGTAGCCTTAGCGTACGAAAGCGCAATATGTCCGTTGCTAATTAACTCATCCGGAGTGCGCCCGTCAGAGGGAAAGACCGCGGCGCCTATGGACAATTTCACATGGTATGCTCGATCTGCAGCGCACACGGGCTCGTCGAAGGCTCCTCGAAGGCGTGCTTCGGCCTCAGCGACGCTGGCGCTAGCTCCGAAGGAGGAGAAGGCTAGGGCGAACTCGTCCCCGGAAAGACGGGCGAGAATAGCATTGGGGCCCGCAAACATGCTTAGTCGCTCCGCAACCGAGCGCAACAGCAAATCTCCATTCGAGTGTCCCAGCGTATCGTTGATCTGCTGAAAGCCATCCAGCCCGACGATGATAAGCGCGACTTCTTCCGCTTTAGTTTCCACGCCGATCATCATTTCGGCTAGCCAGTTTGCAAGCGTATATCGATTGGCTAGACCAGTCAGCCGGTCGTGCTCAGCGAGATAGCGCAGTTTTTCAGCTTCTTGTTTTCGGAGCGAAATGTCTCGAACAAC
The DNA here is from genome assembly GCA_036262895.1 of Xanthobacteraceae bacterium. Classification (GTDB taxonomy): domain Bacteria; phylum Pseudomonadota; class Alphaproteobacteria; order Rhizobiales; family Xanthobacteraceae; genus AP-16. The sequence continues at coordinate 4,468 of DATAIA010000022.1, read as the reverse complement.
GGCGCATAAGTGATATCCCTCAGTGCCTTGCCATCCGGAGTAGCTCACTTCCATCAGGAAGGAATCACCATTGCTGCGTCGTCCGTGGAATTCGGTGACGTTGCCCACCGGCAACGCGGCAGCTTCGCTGATTGTGAGGCCTGCTACTTTTTCGCGATCTGCAAAAATAGCCTCGAAATGCTTTCCGATCATATCCTGGGCGCTATAACCAAAGATCGCTGCAGCTCCATCGTTCCAGACTGTGATTCGCAAGAGGTGATCCGTGCAGATCAGACCGTCGCTAAGGGTCATCGCCACGCGGTGAAAGCGGCTCTCGGATATCCGGCCGAGAATATTGCGGACCACGATTTCATCAACCGCAATGACGGCGATATAGATGACGACTCCGATATGGAACAGGGCGGTATCGAGAATAAGCGGAAAAATAGCCTGAAGCAGAAACGCTCCTGCTTCTACACTGATGGCCATTGTCAACAGTGTTGCCACCCGCCAGCCCGCTGAAACGAGACGCCAGCTTGCCAGCATTACAAGAATAATTATCGCGATCCCGGCCGCCGTAACTACCCCGGAAGTCCATCGCAATGTACGGCTTTGCAGCAAGGATTCCCCGGCAATCGCCTGCAGCACCGGGCCGGGCAAAATCTCGCTGTTCGGTACGCTGAACCGGTCGCCAAGTTCCAGCGCGGTGGCGCCGACGATAACTTTCTTGCCGTTTAGCTTCCGCAGTGTCGCTTCGTCGCCATGCAGAACGTCTGCATAGGAGACTTTAGGAATTCGTGCTGCTCGGATGCTGTAATCAATGAGAAAGGGATCACGATGTTCGACGTATTGCCCCGCGAGAACCGCTGCCATGGAAGGCAGGAACGTTCCGGCAAGCTTCTCGCCAAAGGGGTAACGACGGACAAGTCCGTCTTTCCCGATCTCCACATTGACGAGCGCAGGCCATGAATGATCGGCAAATTGCGGTAGCGGCCGGTTAATTTGAAGGTGCGTTCGATCGGCGCGCGGCTGCTGGAAGGAGGGGAGCACAATTGATCCTCCAGCGGTCTTCAGGGCTTCGGCAAACTCTCTGTCAGAAGCCTCATCCGACGGCGTGGAGAAGTCCACATCGAGCGCAATATCCTGAACGCCAGCCTTATAAAGCTGACGGATCAGTTGGGCGTGAAGTGCGCGTGGCCAGGGCCATACCCCGACTTTATCGATGGACGGCGCGTCAATCGCGATGACAACAATGTCGCCACTAGGATCACGCGTTTGCCCGGCGAACCTGAAGTCTGCCAGGTCGTAACGCAGTCCGTTGTGCAATCCGCCCAACGCGACGACTGCCAATGCAACCGCCACGCATAGATGCGGCCGATATCGCTTCACATGATCACCATTCTGGCGAATCGAAACATGCGTCCGTTCTGTGAGGGTGCTTCGTCAACTGACATGGCACTTAGTGCTTACCTCGGCCGTTTCCGTTACCATTTCCATTGTTTCCATTGCCGTTTCCATTTCCGTTGCCGTTATTGCCGTTACCATGGCCATGGGAATTACCGGGTGGTTTGCCGTTGCCGTTGGCTCCGCCGTTGCCTTTGCCTTTGCCGTTGCCTTTGCCTTTGTCATTGTCTTCTTGATCGGCACCGCTCGACGCCGCAACGGCGGCGTTCACGCCAACAGAAGTGTTTCCAACATTCGGGCCCGTAGTATTGCCAGCCTGGCTGTTAGTTGACGTGGAAGTATCCGCCGAGCTCCACACAGTGTCCGTTTTGGCGCTATTCCGCGAACCATTGCCTGGCGACGCCGCATTGTCGCGGGCGAGGCCATGCGTGACGCGGTTCATATTGAGTTTTACGTCGCCTATCGTCGTGGATATACGCGGAGTATTGGGTTTGGTATCTTGCGCCTTCAAAGACGAGGGCTGACCACCCCGTTCATTGGATGCTTGCCGAGGGCCTGCGAGACCATTTCGGGGCACCGGGATGCGCTCGACCGCCGGCGCACGCGGCTTACCCTGTTCAATCGGGCTGAGTGTCCCCGGGCCGCTCAGGGAGAGGCCTCCCTTTCCGGAGGCGAAAGCAGTCGCATGCTGTCCGGCCATCACCTGAGCAATTTTGCCGCTTTTGAAGTCAGATACTTCGACTTGTCCCCGAACGACGTCGACTTGCGTTTTACCGGCTTCCACGGTGATCCGAAATTGAGTGCCTTTGACGACTGCAGCCGCGAAGGGCGTTTCCACTTCAAAATGCTTTACGTTCTTTTTTTCGACCTCGAGCAGGATCGAGCCGGCCTGCTGCACAATCGTGGTGGCCAGCCCTTCCTTTTTTTGAGCGGGTAGGCCGATCACGGAGTTGGGAGCAAGCAGAATTGTTTCCTCACCGCGTTTCAGGAGCACTCGGCCCGTGCGCCCCGTACGGATGGTATCCCCAGCTTTTAAGACGTCGTCCTGTTTGATGCTGGCCTGCTGGACGTCTCCTCCCGCAAGCCATACCTCGCCGGTCATTCTTCCGATCGTCCAATTTCCCTCAGCCGCAGCTCCCGCTGATGAGGCAACCGCAACGGCGAGAAAGCCGAAGAGCGTTTTTGAAGCTAGGCGTAGTGCGCGCATGGAAGACCCCAGAAGCATTTTGACGCTAGGTCAGAAGTTTCAATTTTGAATGAGCATTCCGGCATCGAACACTCCGTTCAGTTAAGAATTCATTAACTATGAATTCCTATTGATCTCAGATGGTTAAGGACCCCAATCGGCTGAAAAAGTTCCTGTGTGCTAAAGTGTGCACACCTTCCAACTTGTCGCTCAGGTTGCGCGTATATCTGGCAGTCGGAATGGCATGCGCATCAGGGCCAGGGTACGCGCAACAGGCAAGCCAGCCCGCTTTCGATCCGGCACAACTCGAACGGCGCTTCGAAGCCCAGCAACAAGGAGTGCGCCGTGAGCCTCGCTTGCCCTCGGCACGATCCGCAGGAGGCGATGTCAAAGATCAATCACCTTCGATACTTGTGCGACGGGTGGTTATCGAGGGCGCCACTACTATTCCTGCCGACGAACTGGCTTTTGCTTATAAAGACCTGCTCGGTCGCAAGATTTCGAACCAGGAGCTTGCGGGAATCGTCAGCGCGATAAGCGAGAAGTATCGCTCGGCTGGCTTTCATCTCAGTCGGGCTGTCATCCCACCGCAGGATGTCGCCGACGGCATTTTACGGGTTAAAGTAATCGAGGGCGGTTTCAAGGAATTGGTGCTAAAGGGCGAAGGCGCCGAAAAATTTGACCTTCGGGGGATGCTGGCACCTGTTCTAGCTGAACAAGCTTCGAGGCTTTCCACCCTTGAGCGCCAGCTACTTTTAGCCAACGCGCGCCCCGGTGTCAGGATTGAAGACACTGCCATCGAAGAGATTGAAACAGCAACGGGCCAATTCAGGCTAATTCTCGAGGTCAGAACGTGGCATGTCTTCACCTCCGTGGGCGTCGACAATCTCGGATCCTCATCGGTTGGACCGTGGCAGAGCTACGGTACGGCGGCGTTCAATTCCTATCTAACGCCAGGCGACTCGCTTGTGTTCAACGCATCGACCACCCCTGGCGACCCGCGCCAGCTGCGGTTTGGCCGGATCGCGTATGACCTGCCGGTTGGTATCGATGGCACCCGTATCGGCGCGTCGGGATATTATAGCGAGGTCTGGCCAGGCGACTATCGCCGCCTCTTCAGCGACAACGTCAAGACGGGCTCGTTCGAGGTGCATGGCAGCATCGTGCCCCTGCAAACGCAGAGTGCGACCGTCACCCTGACTGCCGCAACCACCTTCACGGACGCATCGGAGCACGATGTTTTCGGCCTACTTTACGCTGACCGCATTCGGACTGCGAGCCTCACAGCCGACACGCGCGTGCAAGATAGTTTGCGCGGGACCAATTATTTCACCCTCAATTTCCGGCAAGGCCTTGACATTCTAGGTGCATCGCCACGCGATGACGACTACATCTCCCGGTGGGATACTTCGCCAAAATTCTCCGCGACGACATTCTGGTTCACGCGTTACCAGACCCTCACCGATGCTTGGTCAGTCAAGCTGGCCGCGGCCGGCCAGACGAGCTCCGGACCAGTGTATACCTCGCAGCAATTTTATCTTGGCGGTGTCGCATTCGGGCGTGGATACGGCAGCGCTGAAATCAGCGGCGATAACGGGCTGGCCGGATCTGCGGAATTACGCTTCGATCAAAAAACCAGTTATCAATATCTGAGCGGCTACCAGCTCTACGCCTTTGTCGATAGCGGTGTCGCGTGGAACTCAGGCTATCAAATGAGTGAAGGGCTATCACTTACATCTTTCGGCGCGGGCATCCGGCTATTCATGACTGATGGCTTGCAGGCGGACATTGGGGTGGCTGCACCGCTCGGTTATCGCGCCCCCGACAATTCCACCCGGGACGCCCGTGTGTTGTTTTCTCTTTCCAGCGCGCTGAAACTCTGCCCGGTTCGAGCGACAA
>DATAIA010000021.1:0-2052 GCA_036262895.1 Xanthobacteraceae bacterium | reverse complement strand
GGTGACGATGGCGTCGGTGATCTCGTCCTGCACCGCGAATACGTCGGTCAGCATGCGGTCGTAATGTTCCGCCCAGATGTGGCTGCCGGTCGCCGTATCGTTGAGCTGCGCGGTGATGCGGACGCGGTCGCCGCTTCTCCTTACGCTGCCTTCTACGACGTAGCGCACGCCGAGCTCTGAGGCGACCTGCCTCATGTGCACGGGCTTGCCTTTGTAGGTGAACGACGAGTTGCGGGCGATCACGAAGAACCAGCGCAATTTTGACAGCGCGGTGATGATGTCTTCGCTGATGCCGTCGGAAAAATACTCCTGCTCGCGGTCGCCGCTCATATTGTCGAACGGCAATACAGCGATTGCCGGCCGGTCAGGCAGCGTCAGCGCTGAACACGGCTGTTCTGTTTCTGGCAGCGTGGCGGTTCGGGCGCTACACGGCGCGTTCACGACGCCGACGAAGCGAATTCCCTTGCGGGGAATGGTGCGGATGAGCCGCTGTTCCTTGCCGTTGTCGCCGATCGCGTTCCGCGCGGCGTTGATCCGGCTGTCCAGCGTGGAGTCTGATACGATCCGTCCACCCCACACCAGCGCGATCAAATCGTCTCGGGTGACGACGCGATCTCGGTGCATCAGCAGGTGGACCAGCAAGTCGAATACCTGTGGCTGCATCGCCACCAGATTGTCGTTACGGCGCAGCTCGCGACGATCGGTGTCGAGGATGTGGTTATCAAATCTGAATTTCACTTGTCCCATCGCATATTTTCTCAAGAAACAATCAAGTTCGCCTCATGAAGAGATCAAGAGCGAGGCAAAGACCTGCCGTCGTTCTCCGTGCATCGCTGTCAATACCGGGAGTTGCATTGCCATCTCCCGTAGCGGAGCGAATTTCATGACGGAAACTCAAGCCATTGGTCCGCCGATACCGGAGAGTCGGCCGCCAAGATTCACTGCATTTCTGTTTGATGGTGTGGCCTACCTCACACTTCTATTCACGATTCTGTACGCCGTCGGCTTCCTATCGGATTTCGTGGTCCCGAAAGCGATCGATACCGGCGCAGAATCTGGAATATTTGAGGCGATTATCGTCAATCTCGCACTGATTTCGTTATTCGCCCTCCAACATAGCGCTATCGCGCGGAGATCGTTCAAACACTGGTGGACGCAATTTATTCCGCGATTTGCCGATCGCAGCATCCATATGCTCTGCGCCAGTCTGGCGCTGCTGCTGCTGTTCTGGCAATGGCGTCCGATGCCGGCTGTGATCTGGCACGCTCACGAGCCCGAAATGGCCATGGCGATCGCCACGCTGTCGTTCATGGGCTGGGTGATCGTCGTCACGAACACCGTCCTGGTCAATCATTTGGAACTGTTCCAGTTACATCAGGACACCAATAATCCCGTGCGCGGAGAGATGCCGGCGCCTGCTTTCCGGACTCCACTTTTCGCCCGCCTTGTCCGGCATCCCATCTATCCCGGTTTCACTATCGCGCTCTGGGCAGCCCCGACGATGAGCGTCGGGCATCTGCTGCTCGCAGCGGCAACCACGGTCTGCATCCTCATCGGCATCATGCTCGAAGAGTGCGATCTCGCCGGCATGTTCAGCGGTGAGTATCGGCGTCATCGGGAGCACGGTTTGCTGCTCTCATGGCGCAGGCTGAACTGATCACTTCTCATTTGTCTGTAAGGAGACGGAAGAACTATGAAGCATACTGGAAGCTGTTTTTGCGGCGCGGTCGAGGTTCAGGTGACCGGTGCGCCGGAAGGAATGGGTTATTGCCATTGTCGCTCCTGCCGTTCGTGGTCCGGCGGTCCCGTGAATGCGTTCACGCTGTGGAAGCCGGAAGCGGTACAGATCACTGTCGGAGCCCAGCACGTTGCGACGTTCGAGAAGACCGCGATGAGCCAGCGGAAGTATTGTGCGGAGTGCGGCGGTCATCTGATGACCAATCATCCGACGCTCGGACTGGTCGACGTGTTTGCGGCAACCCTGCCGACGCTTCCTTTTGCGCCTGGGGTGCACGTCAATTACTCCGAGACGGTGCTGCCGATGCGGGATGG
>DATAIA010000020.1:0-2525 GCA_036262895.1 Xanthobacteraceae bacterium | reverse complement strand
TTAAATCAAATAAACCCATGGGGTTTTTTGACTCCCGGGATTGCGATCGCGTCTTTGGCATCCACCTTCAACGCCTCCCGCTGAGATCAACAAGCTTAGCTGATGGCTTCTTGCCGGCGTCGACAAGGACCCCTACCCTTTCCGTGGCTGGGCGCAGCGGATCATCGAACAAATGCGCGTAGCGCGCCGTTGTCGCCGGTTGGGTGTGGCCGAGCAGTTGGCCGATAATCGGAAGCGACAAGCCAGCGCTCGCCAAGATCGATGCCTAGCTCCTTCCCGTTGGTGATGCTCATTGCTCTTCAGCACTCGGATCAATCCGCAAGTCGTTTAAAGATTTCCCTCGTGCAAGCAATATGCGCACCCATCCAGGTTGTAAGCCACGACCCGACCAGGTCTGATGCGGCGGGTAGGGATTTCGAAATCTCGGATAAACCTTGGGGTAAGCACGACGAGGGCCGTTCGAAACTTTTCTTTGTATTTCGTCGAGCCGCGTTTCGAGCTTCAGCTTCTCCGCCTGCAATTTTGCAGTCAGGATCGAGGCGATTTCCTCGTGAAGCGCCCAAAGTTCCTCTATAGACTTGCCATTCAAATCGATGCGTTTCATTCGCAGGCTTTGGAATGCGACTCGCAGTTCGATAGCAACAGAGCAAGGAAAAAGGCCGCCCCGCGCAACTTACTTAGACAAAAACGTCAGCGCCGCTACGCGTGGCCATCTGGGGACTGCAGCTCGTCAGGCTGGTCGCGCTCGGTAGGGGGTGTTTGCGTCAGCCGGTGACCTTCGGAAGTAGGGGCCAAGTACACATTTATAACGGCGGAGAGTCCAACCGGCCCGATAGATTGGGTGTTCGGACATCCATTGCGCGATCCCGATCTGACCATCAATCATGCAGCTTTGGAAAGTGATGTTGCTTAGTGAGGTATCGGTAACAATTTCTTCGACGCAACGGCCTGTAGGTCCCGAAGAGGCTTCGCAGAGAAATGCGACAAGCGTCACGAACATGGCTTATCACCGCCTCTCGGCGCGCTGCTTTGCGCACCGCGCCTCCCCGAAAGCCTGATGCCAACCTTCCGCCCCGGATTAGTCAATCCGCCATAGTGGGAGGACACCATACCTCTATCGGTTTAACCACCTAATGGAGCACTGTCATGGATGACAAGGAAAAATCAGTAATCGATAAGTTTAAGGATACGGTGGCAGAGGTGGTCGGAAAGATGGGCTGTGCGATGGCGCCTACTGCAGAGGAAAAAGACAAGGAGGTTGCGGCCACTACGAACGAGCAGGTCTACGTCCCTGAAGCAACGGATGCTGCGGCCATGCCGGCGCCACTCTTTGGCGCCCCGGCGCGAAAACGAAAGGCTCGCGCTAAACCCAAACACCCACCCCGCGGCGCAAAAGCAGCTAGGAAGAAGACAAAGGCATCAGCTAAACAAAAGCCTGCAGCGAAGAAGCACGCCAAGAAGGTTGTGAAAAAAGCGAAATCGAAGCGATAAAGGTCGGCGCCATTTATCGCACAGCTCAATCGATTGAGAAAAGAAAAACACTGCGCGCTAGCCGGCTTTCCTACGTCCTGAAGGCTGCTCTTTTCTGTGCCCAGGACACCAGCGTTCACGTACCGGGACCTTGCTCTTTCAACAAAGCGTAAGCTGGTTGTGATCATGGTCAATCCAAATGTTGCATTAGTGCGTGCGACGAGAATAGCTCGTGGTCTCTCGGGCCGAATGCTCTGCCTATTCCGATTAGTGTTGGAACTTCTCAAAGCCCTGCGGCGTTGATTATTGAGTTGTTTGATTAGGACTGCCGTGCCTGACAATTCTCCGCAAGATCCGCCGATCGAAGATCGAAGCGAGCCAAGCAAAGTCGCCAAGCTCTTTGGCGTCGTAGCAAACCGCACATCCCTTGCTGCCGGGCACGCAAGTACGTTCATTCTGGCGGCACTGGTGGTGCTGGTTTGGGCGGTGACTGGACCCTTGTTCGGTTTTTCGGATACTTGGCAGTTGGTCATCAATACAGGGACCACCATCGTTACCTTCCTGATGGTCTTCTTGATTCAGAATTCCCAAAATCGGGATAGCGCAGCCATTCAGGTGAAGCTAGACGAATTGATACGTGTCGGTGCAGCACGCAATTCCCTTGTTGGAATCGAACACCTGACTGACGAAGAGCTGCAAGATATTCGCGAGAAATGCGAAAAGCGAGCCAAGGCGGACCAGATAGCAAAGGCAACGGTTAGCAAAACGAGAAAAAAAGCCCGACGCGCGGCCGAACGAGTCGTCGCTTCGGATTGATGCCGGGCGCTAGGGGCCGACTTTCCGATCATTAGCGCTTTGAAAACTGAGCGTCCGCGCTGGATCGGTTTGCAGTCATAGCGGTTGGTAAGCCTGTGGCGCACCCTCACACAGAACCGCGGGACAGGTCGTCGCATAGCCAGACTCATCGCTGAGGCGCATAAGGCTGCGTCCATCCCTTCTCGCTCAAGGTCCTCTCTTGGTCGTCGCGCTGGCCCTAATCTTTATCGCTCTCTACG
>DATAIA010000019.1:0-6954 GCA_036262895.1 Xanthobacteraceae bacterium | reverse complement strand
GTCGTCATTAGCGCATGGCGGACGTCGGAGTCACAAGATCGGCCGCGACCAGAACCTGCGTTTCGTCGGCCGGCGTCAGGCTGGGCAACGGGCCTGCAGATCTTCTTGTTATCGTCATGATTGCTGATGCTGCAACGGCTTGGGCAAGGATTATAGTTCTGTGACCGAGGGCGTGCCTCTCGTGCTCACCATTGTCGGATGGGAATACTTCCTCGAACGGCTTTCGTTTAGGTTTCCATCGGTACGCCCGATTTTGAAACCGCCTGCTCTAAAGCTCATTCAAAACGGCCGTGTCGACAAGAAGAACCTTCGCAAGGAAATGCTCACTGAAGAAGAGCTCCAATGCAGCTACGCGAGCTGGAAATCGAACACTACGGCGAAGTAAAGCTTTGTACCCTTGAGGGTGACGGACGTCTGAGCGTTCTAAAGAACAAAAAATCTGGCACTTAGCCCGTCAAGAGGCTTCGCCGGGACTGGGCTGCCCTGCCGACTGCATCAAAGTTAACTGCCCATTCAGCACTGCCCAGAAAGTTCCAGAACAGGGGAACCATCCAGGCCCCTGCTCATTATCGCGGCAGATGGCGTGAGGCGCGCCACAGCTGGAGCGAAATTCATGATCGACACTGTCGTAGTTGCCCCCGGGGGTTCCGGATCTTCCCTCTCGGGCGTGTCTTGGCCCTCTATCTTCGCGGGGGCGATCGCCGCCTGCGCGATGACGCTGGTACTGCTGGCGTTCGGCACCGGGCTCGGCCTCAGCATGGTTTCTCCGTGGGCAGGTTCGGGCATTTCGGCCACCACTTTTAAGATCACAACCGGCCTCTACTTAATCGTTATTGCCATGATTTCATCGTCGATCGGCGGCTATCTCGCCGGCCGGCTCCGTTCCAGCTGGGACGGCGTACATGCCGACGAGGTCTACTTCCGGGATACGGCGCACGGGTTCATCGCCTGGGCACTGGCTTCCGTTATTGGGGCCGCGGTCCTTGCCACTCCGGCGACTAGCCTGATAGGCGGCACCGCCGCTGGCGTGACGCACGCAGCCGCGACCAGCGCCGGCCAGTCGAGCGGCCCGATGGACGGATACGTTGATACCCTGTTGCGGGGCGATCCGGCGGCGCAGGCTGCGAACCAGGGGCAGAGCGATAGCCGCGGCGAGGTCACGAGGCTCTTCACGAGCAGCTTCCGAAGCGGCGGCGAACTGAAAGCTCCCGACCGGGAATACACTGCCAAGGTCGTTGCTGCGCGCACCGGTCTCAGTCAGGCGGATGCAGAAAAACGCGTGAACGATGTCGTCACGCAGATCAAGGCCGACGCGGACGCTGCGCGGAAAGCCACCGTCGGCCTTGCGTTCTGGATCACAGCCTCGCTTCTTCTTGGCGCGTTCTGCGCAAGTCTTGCAGCCACTGAAGGCGGCGGCCTTCGCGACGGCACCTGGAAACGCCGCCGATAACTGAAAGGAAACGATCATGCCTATTCTGCTCTGGCTACTTGGAATTCCGATCCCGCTAATCATCCTGATTCTTCTGCTGCGTTGACAGGCCTAAATCCATCAGTGGCGCTTCGTCGCCACTGATGGAGGGACTAAACTTCAGACGAAGCCGAGAACCTCGGCGGATCAGCAGACACGTTCCGATGGCGAGGGCCAGGGAGGCAGCGGCGGCAGGCCGAGAACCTCACGCACAGGACCGAACGAGCGCCTGTGGGCGGCGCAGGCGCCGAGCCTGGAAAGCGCGTCATAGTGGGCGCGTACGGGATAGCCCTTGTGATCTGCAAAGCCGTAGCCGGGATGAACCGTGTCAAGCGTTCGCATCAGCGCGTCACGCGCCACCTTCGCGAGAATGGAGGCCGCCGCGATGCTGGCCGATTTCGCGTCGCCCTTGATAATCGCCTGCTGCGGGATTGCGATCTCTTTCAAGCGTTTTGCGTCGATCAAAAGATGCTGCGGGATCGATTGCAGCCCTTCAACTGCTCTTCGCATCGCGAGGATGCCTGCCCAGTAGATATTGATCGTGTCGATTTCCTCGACATCGACAAAGGCGACACACCAGGCTGCCGCCTTTTCCTTGATCTCTGCCGCGAGAGCCTCGCGCGAAGACGCGTCCAGCTTTTTCGAATCGTCGATTCCGGCTATGCGCGTCCCCGGCTTCAGAATAACCGCGGCTGCTGAGACAGGCCCTGCAAGCGGGCTCATGCCGGCCTCATCGATGCCTGCGACGGCATCGAGTCCTGTCTCCCAGAGAAGCGTCTCGAAGCGGAGCATCTTGCGCAGCCGCTGTCCCTCGGACCGGTTCTCAAATCGCCGCTTCGCGATCGCAGCGAGAATCGCGCGCGCGCCCGCGCGGCTGTCCGCACGCAAGACCTCTTCAAGGCTTGCCTCAAGCGGCTTTCGCTCGATGACATAGCGCTGATGCAATTCAGTGAGTGAGAGTCTGGTCATGTTTGAAGGTTCGACAGGGACAGGCTTGAGACTTCGCCAGGGCTTTGTGGCGAATATCTGAAATTCGCTTGTAATAAGATGCACCTGCCGCGGTCAATTTCAATGGCGTCATTGGCGCCGCCTTTCTGCCGAGAACGCCCGGAGGCAGGTCTTTCAAGGATGCCAATCTGCGCCGGGGCGCGCACGCTTCAAGGATAAACCCTCGGCTTACCGGCAGGCCGGGCCGCTTTGCCTTCAGCGAAGTTCCGCATCCGCTTGTTCCCCGTCGCCCTCGCTTGGGCATCGAGACCGCCAAGACTCAGAACAAAAGCGAGAATATAAAAAATTGCGATTGACGCATTTTCAAACCAAACCTCAACAAGCAAATTTTGAAATCACAGCGACAAGGATAGAACCACGGTTATAAATACATCTAGAAGTCGACTCTGCTGCGTCGCCCGCAATCCGAATATGAAAAACATTCAGCGACATGGAGAACGCTCCCCTCGTGTCAGCTCGCACAGCTGCACGACGCGCGCGACAAGTGCGGTAATTTCACGGAGTTACCCGGTGTCTCGCGCTCTAGGGTAGAGCATCAGCCATTCGCTAAAGCTCACTCCGAGTATCTTTGAGATCTCCCACGCACGAGAGAGCGTGGATTAATGGTGCAGACAGTCCGCAAGTCGATGAAACAATGTGCGGACGGCGATTCCATAAGTTCAAAAGGTTTCTGAATGAACAGCGAGGGGACAGTAAATGGGATTGGCCGCTTACGAGATCTTTGGTGCAGCCGGGGAATGGCGTAACCGCCACGATGGCCGCGCAGAGAATGTTTATCAAACGAAAGAAGCAGCGTTTTTGGCCGCGATCGCAGCAGCATCCCTTGCCTTGCGCCCAGGGCATGAAATTCAGATCAGCGCACCTGCGTCCGAGACGAGCACAGGGGCTGAGAACTCCGGCTAGGCTTAGCAAGAACCGACGGACGCACGAGGCGCGAAACGAAGTTAACTACGCCCGTTACGCGGCGGCTTCTGGACGGTCTTTTCCCGCGCTACCTGATGCTGTCTCCCGGCTTTGCAGACTGGGGAGCAGCCCCTGGAGGTCGCCGGCGACCGCGAAGCACCCTGCTCCCGTTAGCGCTTCCTGGGTGAAGCCCCCAGTCAGAACGCCAGCTGCGGCGGTGCCAGCCTCAAGGCCGGCCTCGGCGTCATACGGGGTGTCGCCAATCATAACCGTCTGGACAGCGGGCAGCCCGAGTTTCCTGAGAGCAACGCCGACGAGCCGCGGATCGGGTTTCCCGTGCTCCACGTCATCGCCGCAAGCCGTGGCGCTGATAAGGTCGTCTACCCCGAGCAGGGAAAGATAATGCTTCAGCGCCGGGCCTTTGCAGTCTGTCGCTAGGGCGATACGTCCGCCCCGCCCCCTGAGCGCAGAGAATACATCCCGCACGCGCCCGAGAGGCCTGATGTCACCGAGATATTTCCCTTCGTAGATTTTACCCTGCGCCTTCAGGATGGCCTGTCGTTCAGACTCATCCGCATCCGGCAGGACGAGCTGCAGCGTCTGGTCGCCATCGAGACCCGAATAGAGCTGAAGCATTTCCTTGGAGATTTCGTAACCAAAACTCTTGAGCGCCTCATCGAGGCTGCGAAGATTTTGAGGGACGCTATCGACGAGGGTGCCTTCAACGTCAAAAATGAATCCTGTCCACATAGGACCGCTCCAAAAGCAAATAAACCAACCGGGAAGGACAAATCGCCCGCCGCGGGAAAGGTTCCTTTTTACCACCACAAGGAAAGGCCAGCCCAATCCCTGGCCGAGCCGGACCGCCTCCCAAAATTTTTTTCGACCCTCTTGAAACCAAAAATGGTTTTGCTAATTTTTTCGTCGCTACCTTCGGGTGGCGTCCGGGCGCCAGTTGGGCCCGGGCAGAGAGACGGGCACCGGTCGTGTCCGGTGCCGCTCGTAACCATCTTGCTCTCTTGGAGGATTTGGCTATGCGCACTTACGACTTTTCTCCCCTTTGGCGCTCGACCATCGGGTTCGACCGCCTGTTCGACCTCGCAGAAACGGCCCAGAGGGCCGGCGAGGAAAACTACCCGCCCTACAATATTGAACGCCTTGCCGAGGACCGGTACCAGATATCGCTCGCGGTCGCGGGCTTTGCGCCGGGCGACATCTCGATCACTGCTGAGCAGAACGTTGTCACGATCGAAGGCAGCATGGCCGAGAAGGCGGAACGCGATTTCATCTATCGCGGCATCTCAACCCGCCACTTCAAGCGCCAGTTCAGCCTTGCCGATTACGTGCAGGTAAAGGGCGCGGCATTCGATAACGGGCTTCTCAGGATCGAGCTGGTACGGGAGATCCCGGAAGCAATGAAGCCGCGGCGCATCGCGATCAGCGGTGCGGCCGATAACGTGCAGAAGCTGGAAGCCAAGGCAGCTTAAAGTCTTGGGTGCATGCAGCCGCGCTCCCCGCGCGGCTGCCTCACTCGTCAACCGATGGAGGGTACAATGCGGCCGACGACCGCCGACGACAACGTGTTTGAATTCAACGCGCTTCTTCACCCGGGCAAAGTGTTCGAGCATCCCACGGACGTGGTTCGGCATTTCGGTCTGACGATGGCCGAGAAGCGGGCCATTCTTGCTTCCTGGGCATCGGACGCTTCCGCGATAGCGTCCTGCCCGGCCTTGCGCTCCCCGGCGGGGCTGAGAGCGCCGGTCTCAATCGATGAAATCCTCGACGCCCTGTGCGAACTTGACGGCGGGCCACGTACGCCACCCGGCGGAAAGCCGATGCGCGTGCGGTCTGCCGAACGCGCAGCTGCCTGAGATCAGCTCAAACGGAGGAAGAAATGATGGTGGACGAAAATTTGGCGCGATTGCGGGCTCATCGCAATAATATCCATCGTTACCGCAGATTGCTCGCAACCCATCTTAGCGACCTGGAACGCGCCTATATCGAACGGCGGCTGCAGGAAGAGCGTGCGTCAGTGGGAGCGCTTTCGCAAGACACCTTCCCCTTCAGCCTGCCGGGAGGCCAGCGCGCCGATACAACCGTAGTGAGCGGGCATGTTTAACCTTGATGCGTTCATCATCAGGGGACACGAGAAGGTCATCGGTCATTACCGTCGCCTGTGTGAAACCGCGAGCTCGGAGACGGAACGACGCAACTTCGAGCGACGCGTAGCGGATGAAAGAGCGGCGCTGGACCAGTACGTCAAGACGCGGCTCGGCGGTACGCAACGAGCCGCGGCTTAACGCACCGGCCACGGGGCATCTGAACGAAATGAGCATTGCGCCGGGCCGGCACCGCCCGCAGGCTGCCCGTATGTGCGGCTTATTGCACCGGGCTCAGCTGTATAGCTGGGTGCTTCTGGCGATAGGCGTCTATCGCAAAGTTAGAGAGGAGCAGCCTGCTCCTCTCGCCATTCCGCATAAGCGAGGCGATTTCATTCGTTAGGAAGAGCGAAGCCTCGTCCGATTGTCCGAGGTCCCCGGAGCGCTCGAGAACGCTCCAAGCGATATCGAACGCCTCCTCGAAAAGCGCAATCTCTTCTGGGATCAGGACGTTACAATCCATGGGCGGACTCTCAGGCCTAAGGACGGCCGCACCAGCGTTACGCGACGAATCCGATTAGATGCGTCTCCAAGGCCCCCACTTTAACATTTCATAGATCCTGCGGTTCTTCCGTATGAGCGTGTCGAGGGCTGCAATGCCCGCATCCGAATCCCGCACCACGATTCATGCCGCCCGCCTGGGAACAAGAGGCAAATCTGGGCGCCAAGTTACTAAGCGGCGAGCTGGCGCAACGTTGAAATAATAGATTCTGATGCGTATGGCTTCCGGAAGAAATGCGTCCCGGGCGGAAGTTCACTCTCGCCGGTCACGTGTCCTGACACCACCACAAGCCTGATCGGTGGCCACCTGCGATGAATTGCTGTCACTAGTTCGATGCCGTCCATCGAGCCCGGCATTCTCACATCTGTAAACACAATGCTGATGTCGTTGCGCGCCTCCAAGACGAGGATCGCTTCATCGGCGTTATGCGCGATGACCGGTTCGAAGCCTGCGTCTTCTACAATTTCCCCTGCCATCATCAGGAGGAGCGGCTCGTCCTCTACAACCAAAACAACCTTCTTCGCCGATTCCCGCACTTGCTCCATTCGACCCGGTTCCATTTTGAGATAACAAGCGTTCGCCTGTATTGCCGCCCAAGGCTGTTCAAGCCGCTGATTTTTTTATTGTTCCTCCGGAACAGTTGCCTTCGCAATTTAGCCTTGAGCGCGTAGTTCCATCACCCCGAACCAATCCCTTTTCCGGGCGATTAAGCCGGGGCTACCCAGGAGGCGGACATGAAACGTCGCCGCGCATCCCAGACGGGCTCCCTCAATCACGTGCGTCCACAGGTGAAGCCTGAACGAAGCCCTTCGCCCGATCCCAATGGCGACCGGGTTCTTTCCGACGCTCCCGACCAGGATACGGCCGCTAAAATCGACAGGTGGCTGAACTCGCCCGAGCTTCAGCCTCCTCGA
>DATAIA010000018.1:0-3530 GCA_036262895.1 Xanthobacteraceae bacterium | reverse complement strand
CCGGTATTGCGCCGGTGTGGGAGAAGTGTATAGATCGCTATACGACCTGTAAAGGGGGCTATACCAAATTATTTTGCGACGTCGTTAGCAGGTCGCTAAACGATTGGTCTATTGCCGTGGGCAGGCAAATGGCGTAGGACTGTACTTACGCACAGAAAAACTACTGGCGGGGCAAACCGATGCGTAGGCAGTTAGTTAGGACGATGAGCATTGAGAATCTCATCGTTGTGGATTTCAGGCCCCTGTATAGGTCAGGGGCGGCGACTCTTACTGGGGGTCGCGGCGCTAGGAGGCCTGTCCGGCCCCCACACCAGGTACTCGGGAGTCACATTGAGGGCGTGGCAGAGGCGGATGAAGTTTTCTGGTCGGATACCCTTGACCATGTCCTGTTCCCACTGCCAGACCAAGGCGCGGGTCACGCCGATGATCTCTGCGAGCTCCGGGACACTTAAGCCCCGAGCTTCCCGAAGGATGGTTATACGACTCCCCATGGTCTCCACGGGGTATAGACTAGAGGCTGTCTCCGTTAGCATGTAGACAAGCCCGTATAGCTTGTTATACCCTTCGCGACGTGCTTACCAAAGACGTCGTCCGCCACTTCGGCAGCAAGGCAAACATAGCCCGCGCAATCGGGGTCACTCCCGGCGCTGTTACCAATTGGGGCGATATCGTCCCTGAGACGTCCGTGTGGCGCATTGAACGCGCATCGCGCGGCAAGCTCAAGGGCGATCCCGAGTTCTACCGCAAGCTCGATCAAAGACGGGCTTGATTCCATGCCGCAGCACTCTACACAGCGGCAATCTTTGCGTCCGAATGAGGACTGTCAACGTCGCGCAACAAGTTCTGCCGACGTTGAACAACTAGACCTTCTGCCGAGAAAGAAGCCGTCCGCGCCGCTCGACAAGGACTACTGCAAGGCCCTGCCGTCACTTCGCAGGGCGATCAACTACAGCCTGTCCCTTGCGGACATGGACCCCAAGGAAGCCTACGGGCCCTTGGAAATGGACAAGGCCATTTGGAGCCGCATTGCCAATGGCGGCATGAGCTTTCCTGCCGACGATATCCCGAAGCTCAAGCATGTCACCGGCAATGAGGCCGCGATCTACTGGCTGGCAGTGGCCTGCGGTTACGACTTGCGCCCGCTGCGCAACGAGCTGGAACAGCAGCTTGAGGACGAACGCGCGGCACATGCAGAAACCCAGCGCGAGAACGAGCTGCTTCGCAAGCTGATCCTGGAGCGGCGATGATTTTTGCCCCGCAAACCTCACGCCATACATTCCCGCACCATAACTTTGCCGTGCGACAGGCGTTCGGTCTGTCAGCGCCATTCTATAGCGGATGCAGGAATGCTCCTGCTCCATCCAGATTATTGACTAGTGTGAAGGGCCTTTCGCTCGCCCTTAGCGCCCGGCCGCAATCCTCCCTTATTGGCCGGGCGTTCTTTTCTTCCATGGAGAACGCATGAGAGCACTCAAAGCGAGATCGCAGAACGACCGCATTCTTGCCTATCTGGTGCGCGGCCACGAGCTGACCACCTACAAGGCTTTTGAGCGATTCCACTGTTGCCGCCTCAGTGAACGGATCAGGGAATTGAAAGCCCGTGGTCACAGGATCGTGACCGAGCGGGCAAGAGTTCATGGAACGAACATCGCCAAGTATCGCTTGGTGGCGTGATTGGCCGGATACGCGCCGCTATTCGGGTCCATCGCGACCGGGACACTTTATGGAAAGTGGCCCGATATTGGCCTGTGGGCAATCGTCCTCTCGCAGGCTGATAAGAACGGCGTTCTGGATGTGACTCCGCAGTACTTGGCCGGCGTCACTGGACTACCGGTAGACCAAGTTACCGCATGCATGGAGCGTTTTTGTGCTCCTGATCCTGGGAGCAGGACGAAAGACTTAGATGGGGCGAGGCTCGAACTGCTCGACCCCGACAACAGAAATTGGGGATGGAGGGTGGTGAATCACGGGAAGTACCGCGAGAAAGCACGTCTCATGGCGAAAAGCGAACGCGAAGTTTCGACCGGCGCCAATGCCGCTCGACTGCGGAAAAGCGAAACCATAGCAGACGGGGCCGAAAAAGCGGAAGGAGACGACCCGGTCACCGCCGACCACCGCCGACCACCGCCGCCGACCGCCGCCGACCGCCCCTCAGACTCATACGCAAACACATCTGTCAGAGGACGACCGAAAGGCAGCAAGCGATCCCCGGAGGGCTTTGAGCCTGACCTCGACTTCGCCCGGAAAACCATTCCCGACATCGACGCGGATGCGGAAGCGGAGAAATTCCGGGACTTCGAGTTTTCCAAGCCTCGAACCGACTGGGCCGCGACGTGGCGGAACTGGATTCGGGAATGCAAGGCACGGGGTCAATACGCGAGGCGCAGCAATGGCGGGCTGCACGCCGGCGTGGTGATGCGATGAACTGGGACGACCTTCGCCAGATGCGGGCACAGGGTTTGAAACCCGCGTTGCCGCTGATCGTCACGGTGCATGCGGATCGTGTCGCAAGAACGCTGGCCGACGAGGGCTGCGGCGTGATCGTGCATCGGTCCGGGGATCGACTCCCGGTCGAACTTCTGGACGGCCTGTGGGTGTGGCTGTTTCTCGGCAACTGCGACCGAGGACAGGCCGTAGTGCGCGCGATGAGTGCAAAGCAGGTCAGGCCGGCGGAACTGCTGTGCTGGTGCGAGTGCGGTAAGCGATTCGACAGTCAGCCGGTGACGTGTGAAACCGCGAGGGCATGGCATTGAGGAAGATCGGCGGGATATTCGTTCAGCCGGACAGCCCGAAGTTCCTGGAAAAGGAAATCGAGCCGGCCAAGGAAGTGTTCGACATCGCCACTGTCGAATCCTCAAGCCTTCTGAGCGCCTATCGGCATAGACAGGCCAACTACAGCACCGCGCCATTTGATCCGCTTGGCGAGCATGTGCGGTTCTTTCCTGGTGGATTCACGATCTGGTCGGGATTTCCCGGAGCGGGAAAGACGACGCTCCTTCGGCAATTGGCTTGCCACCTGATGAAGCCGACCGACGAGGAAAATCCCTACAGCGGACAGTCGGTGTTCGTGTGCTCGATGGAAGAACTGCCGCAGGACGTGTTGATCCGTCACGCGCAGGTTGCATGTGCCAATGAGGATCTGACGGACAACATGCTGCAGTGGTGCGCCGACGTGTGGAGCAACAAGCTGCATCTGTGGAACTACCGACCGATTGAGTCTGACGCCGAGCACCAGAAAATCCTTGCCGCCATTCGGGTGCTGGCGCGAGAGAAGGGCGTACGTCACGCGATCATCGACTCGCTGATGTGTCTGGATGTGCCGTCGAATGATTTTGAGGCGCAGCGATCCTTTGCCGGCGCGCTGGCGAGGACATGCCATTCCAGCGGTGTGCATGTGCATTTGGTGGCCCATCCAAGAAAGCCGCAGCAGAGCGGGCAAAGGCTTGATCTGAGCGAAGTTGCAGGTTCCGCGGATCTTGGACGCAAGGCTGACAACGTACTGTTCGTGAAGCGCGACATGGATACAGAAA
>DATAIA010000017.1:0-5796 GCA_036262895.1 Xanthobacteraceae bacterium | reverse complement strand
GCCAATGATCAGCGAGCCGAAGCCTGCATAGTGCCCCAGTTGCACCACCTGCTGGATTTGGTTGCCCAGGATCAGGTCGGCGATGATTGACATCGCGATGAACCCGGAATCACCGATGAGCGGGTTATCAGTGGTTTCCGTAAACCAATCGGCGCATGCCTGGATTTCCTCATCGTCCAACATATGCGCAAACGGTGGATCAATCTTGATGCCCCGGTCGTAATACCATGGCAGCCTGCTTCGCAGTAATTCCTTGTCCCGTGCTTCGCTTTTGTTGAGTGCATCAAGAAGTCTGGAGCAGTGTCCCATATTAGTCCCTGTATTCTCGGAAAATAGTTAGCCAGTCGGATTGAAAATCATACCCCCCAAGAGGGTTCAACGTCGTTCACTCGCGCTCCGCAGGTGCGACACGCGCGTCAAAATGTTTTTTCGGTGGTCGAGAATTCCTGGTCATTACTTGCACATAAGTGACTTGACTTGTTTAGTGCGGACGCCGGAACGGTCTCGTCAGGCCACGAATTGGTGCGGTCACACGCCAAGAGAATGATTTGCGGATCCGAAGCAACTGTCGGTGCCAGTCTTCCGCATGGCGCTGAAACTCCTGGAGCGCTCCAATCTCTCTCGTGAGGTGATCGGCTCTCTCCCGCTGTTCCCTGAGCTCCAGCACAAGCCTGGCAATTCGATCGATCAGTGGGTCGCGCGCTAGCGCGTGCGTCGCATCCGTGCCGAGGAAGAGACGCTCCATCGAGCCAACGATATCCTTGTGCCGTTGTTCGAAATTGGCTTCCGCGGCAATCGCGGGCCGATCCAGCGCATTGCCGATATCGCGTCTTAGAATCTCGAGCTCGCGGCGCAGTCCGTTAGCCTGTTCGCTCGATATCCGAGCGAATTCGTAAGCATCCAGCCGGCGCGAATCGGCATCGGCTGAACGGACCTTCAGCAGGTCTAATTCCTCACGCAACGTCTTCTGTTCCTGCTGAAGTTCAGCATGCTTCATTTCAGATTCCTGCAGCCGGGCGGAAAGATCGCTTGCTTGATCTCGTAACGCGTTGTTTTCGGAGGTCAATCGCTCGATTTCCGAGTCCTTGACGCCGAGTTCGGAATTGCGCTGCTCTGCCTGCCAGAGCTTCGTCGACAGCTCCTCCGATCGCGTGAACAAATCCTTATACTCGCCGGTCAGTCGCTCGATCTCAGCATCCTTGAAGGCAACCTGATCGACGCGCTGCGCCTCAATCGCGTCGGAACGCGCCTTTAGGTCGTCCTCGGCCTTGTGGAGGATGGCGACATCGCGCTCGAGCATGGTGACATAAGCATCGCTGTCCAACGCAATTACTGGTTCCATCTTTGGAAGGGGAGTAACCGAGTTGGTTGCAACTGCGATGAAAACGTCTGCGACTGAGGGGCGAAATTGATCCTTGAGGCAGACGATTCTGCGAAGGCTTGAAGGACAAGCCTTAGTCACCATTGACGAGAAGTGGTTGTTCTCGACGTAAATTTCGATGGCCGGGAAGTAGTCTGCCAGCAGTGATTGATATTCGTCGAGCGTGAATTCATGCTCGTGGAAGTGCGTGCGCTTCTGCTCCAGAGCGCGCGGAGTCGACATCACGAGGATGCCGTCCTCCTTCAGTGCCTTCCTGATATTCTCGAGCACTTTTTGCGGGTGAGCAACGTGCTCGATAAGCTCGAAGCAGACAGCAATGTCGAATTTCGTGTCGGTCGAGAACCGCTCGGCATTGGCGGTCTCGAATTGGATATTAGGGTGACTATAATGGATTCGCGCGTGCCGGATCGCTTCCGTCGAGAGATCGAACGCGTATACCGATTCAGCTCCGAGCTCGGCGAGACGCTGTGAGCCGTAGCCGACACCGCAACCGATATCGATTACCGACTTCCCTTCGCAAATCTGGGCTGCGAAAAGATAACGAGCAATGTGCTCCTGATACATTCGCGAGGCGAAGTTCGGTTCGCAATTATCCGCCTGTGGCACGATGCGCTCGCCGGTAAATACCAGACCGCTTTGGGCATTTTGCTTGCCTGGAGCCGATCTCGGTTTTGGGACTTTGCGAATCTTCCGTTGCTGCACTCGTCGTGTCCGATTTTCAGATGGCTCCAGTCTCATCGGCACTCCGTGCCAACGATGACCGCCTTGTTGTTCAGGGATGGACGGCCAGAGTTAGCTTAGGAATGGCGTGGAGGCTAGACAACAGGCGGACCGCGCTGAATGTTGCCGACAAATGGCGCCGACAAGCTTCCGTGGCGGAGGTGTCACTGATGGGTCGAAAGGACGGTACGTCGGGTGGAGCTCAATTATTTGGTCACAGGAGGAGCCGGATTCATCGGTTGCGCCCTGGCTGCGGAGTTGCTGCGGACCGCTGATGACGCGTCACAGGTGTCGATTGCCGCCGTCGATTGCCTGCATCCTCAAGTGCATAGAACTCGATCGCGGCCTCCAGCCCTCCCGCAGTCTGCCAGTCTCAATGTCATGGACATCAACGATGCCCGCGCCTGGGATGAATTTCTCGCTGCAAAGCGGCCTCAAACAGTCGTCCACCTGGCCGCTGAAACGGGGACCGGCCAATCGTTGGACCTGCCCACGCGCCATACTCACGTCAACGTGACCGGTACGGCGCAGATGCTCGAGGCGTTCGACCGCAGCGGGCACATTCCCGGGCACATCGTCCTTGCTTCCAGCAGGGCGGTATATGGTGAAGGCTATTGGGTCGACCCCGCGGACGGATGCGAATTCGCGGCTGGCAACCGAAGCGTCGAGCAACTGCGACAAGCGCAATTCGCGATAATTGCGCCTTCCGGTGCGCCAGCGCGCCCGCTCCCTCATGATCACTCGAGGATGTTTCCGATGCCCTCGAGCGTGTACGGCTCGACGAAGCTCGCGCAGGAGCAGATCCTTGCGCTTTGGTGCGCAGCCCGGGGCGTTCCCTTGTCGGTTCTGAGGCTCCAGAATGTCTATGGAGCAGGACAGTCGCCAGATAATCCATACACCGGCATCGTCGGCCTGTTTCATCAATTGGCAGCTAGCAAGGCATCCATTCCGGTCTACGAAGACGGGGCGATCGGACGTGATTTCATCTATATTGATGATGTTGCTCGATGTCTTGCTGCTGCGATTGCGAAGCCGCCTATGGTCAAACGTGTCATCGACGTCGGCAGCGGCAAGGCGATGACGATTCTCGAAGCGGCGCAGGCCATTGCGGCTTTCTACGATGCTCCGGAACCGCACATCACGGGAGCTTTTCGCCATGGCGACATCAGGTGGGCGGTGGCGGCCCCGGGACAGCTCGAACGGGAACTTGGAGAACGCGCCGCCATTTCGTTCGGCGAAGGCACCGAGCGCCTCGCCGAGTGGTTGCGCGGCCGGAAGCGATGAACTAGGCAAATGTCAGCTCCCATTGGCTGTGCCATCGAGGGGGCGCTCCTTGGCATCATCGACCGGAACTGAAGCCTTCCAATGACGAAAGTTCTGGTAACGGGGGCGACCGGATACATCGGAGCGCACGTCGCAGAAGCCTTGGCCGACCGCGGCGCGGATGTGATCGCGCTCAGCCGGAGCGCGCTGCATCCAGACCCCCGACTCAAATCTGTTCGAGGCGATTTCGCGGAGTTGGACGCGCGACAGTTGGTTGAAATGGGCCGGCCCGACACGGTCGTTCATTTGGCGTGGAGCGATGGCTTCAACCACAATGCTCATTCGCACATCGAGAATTTGCCATATCACGTGCGCTTCGTCCGAGAGGCGATGGCGGCCGGAGTTGCTCAGTTCGTCGGCCTCGGGACCATGCACGAGGTCGGATATTGGGAAGGTGAGATCGACGATCTGACGCCCACTCGCCCGCGCTCGATGTACGGAATCGCAAAAAATGCCCTGCGCGAAGCTGCCCGGCTGGAGGTCGAGAATGCCGGGGCGGTGTTCCAGTGGCTTCGCCCTTATTATATCCTTGGCGATGACGAACGTAACGGATCTCTCTTCGCCAAAATCCTCCGTTGGGACTCGGAGGGGAAGGCGTCCTTCCCCTTCAATTCGGGCTTAAACCAGTATGACTTCATCGATGTAAGGGTGCTTGCAACCCAGATTGCGGCAGTCAGCCTGCAGCGGACTGTCAGCGGCATAATCGAGTGTTGCTCTGGTAAACCCGTCGCGTTGCGCGACCAAGTGGAAGCGTTCATTGCCGCCCGTGGCCTTCGGATTCGACCAGAGTACGGAGCTTTTCCCGATCGCTCGTATGATTCGCCGGCAGTGTGGGGGAGTGTCAGCAAAATCGGCCGAGTGATGGCCAACGATGGCCTATGATTTGTCTCGTTTTCCTCTAATCTGCGACTGCGGCCCGGTCGCAAAAGCCAATCAATTCAGATATCTGTGATACGAGGACCAAGGATGTCGTCCGCATTGCGAGTATTGTTCATTTTGGGGTGCAACGAAGGTCCAAGCGCCCGCTACCGTGTATTCAACCATATTGAGGCGCTTCGCAGTCACGGCGCGCACGCGGAGTGGATGTGGGACATTCATCCGGAAATCGCCGACGAATCCTACATGAGCAAGTTCTCGATCGTGGTGAACTTCCGCGGAGGTTGGTCCGATCGGCTTGGCAAGATGCTCTCACTTCTGCGGCGACGCGGAATTCCGATGGTTTATGACATCGATGATTTGGTGTTCGATCCCTCCCTGGCCGAGCAAATCGACGCCTATCGGAAAATGGATGACTACGGTCGGACGGCTTATCTCGATGGCATGCGCAGCATCGAGCGCGCCATGAAGTCTGCGGACTTCATCACCACGTCAACGCCATTCCTCGCTCAATATGCGAAGCGGTTCACGGGCAAAGCGACGTGGATTGTCCCGTTTGGAGTGAACGAGCGCCAAGTGGAAATCGCCCGGATAGCAGGCACCTACCATGATGGCCCTAAGTTCATCACTTACCTGAGCGGCACGAGAACTCATGAACGCGATTTCGAGGAAGCCGCTTCAGCGTTGCGGCGGGTGCTCAGCGAGCATCAGGATGTGTACCTCAAGCTGGTTGGCGATCTCGACGTAGATGCCCATCTTCCAGGACTTCGCCACAAGATCATTGAAATCCCGCTGATGGACTGGAGAAGCCTGGTCGTCGAGGAAGCTGGCGCATATTTGAACATTGCCCCGTTCGAACCTGA
Organism: Xanthobacteraceae bacterium; assembly: GCA_036262895.1. Lineage (GTDB taxonomy): Bacteria > Pseudomonadota > Alphaproteobacteria > Rhizobiales > Xanthobacteraceae > AP-16. Next base: position 633 of record DATAIA010000017.1, on the reverse strand, counting down.
AAGCCCGTTCTGCCAAGGCAAGAGCGATCTTAAATATGTCGAACCGGCGCTTTCCGGAGTGCCAACGATCGCATCGCCCATCAGCTCATTCCAGAATAGCATCACACATGGGGTGAATGGGTTCATCGCCGAAGCTGCCGAGGACTGGTATCAAGCGCTTACGAGCCTGATCACAGATCGATCGCTCCGCGATCAGATGGGTCAAGCAGCGCTACGCCATGTCGAGCGGGAGCGGTTTCCTCAACAGATTGGTCGCAAGCTCGTCGACACGTACGGCGAAATCCTCGCCCTGCATCGTTCGGCAAAGGTCAAGGCTGCGGCGCCAAGAGTTGCAACGCGAGCTGGTGAGCAGGCGCCGAAACTGCGGATCGCCTGGGTCATTCCGCAGCCTTTCGAGGCGTCGGGCGGTCATCGAAATATTTTTCGGGCAGTCAGATATCTGTCGGAATTCGGTCATTCCTGTTCAATCCACGTACTGCCGGATAATCACAGGTTCAGCACTGGCCAAGAAATCAGAGAATTCATCGCCGATGAATTCTTCGATGTGAAGGCTGATGAAGTCTTTCACGGCGTCGGCAATATCACTGACTGTGATGTTCTAGTTTGCACGTACTGGACCACGGCTTACGTCGT
>DATAIA010000016.1:0-4015 GCA_036262895.1 Xanthobacteraceae bacterium | reverse complement strand
CCGATCGGCCTCTTCGGCATCCACAGTCAGATTAAGGCCTCGGTCTTTTGCCTGGCGCGCGAGCTCAAGCAATCTTGGAGCCAGTTCGGAAAGCACGCGCTGCGAGGACAAGGGTTCGTAACGGGGATGCAGCGCGGATAATTTGACTGAAATGCCGGGACGCTCGTTGAGGCCTTCCCCGCTTGCCCAAGCGCCGATTGCATCGATCGCTTGCGCGTAGGAATGAAAATAGCGCTCTGCATCGGCGGCGTTGCGTGCGGCTTCACCCAGCATGTCAAAAGAATAGCGAAACGCAGTCTGCCCTGACGCGCGTGATAAGGCGTCCTCGATCGTCTGACCAAGCACGAAATGCGAACCCAAAATCCGCATGGCCTGGCGCGTCGCCGCGCGTAATGCAGGCAAGCCGATTCGTTTCGCCAGACTGTCGAGAATGCCACTTGGTGTTTCGCCGGGCTGGATGATCCGAGCTGAAACGCCGAGCGCCCAGGCCGATGCCGAAACAAGCCATGTACTCGACTGCATCTCGTGCTGCATCCAATCAGCGGCCGCGAGCTTGTCTTCAATCAAGCGGTCGGCGGTGGCGGCATCGGGCACGCGCAGCAGCGCCTCCGCAAGCACCATCAGTGCCAAGCCTTCCGGTGTTGTCAGTGTGTATTCGTGAAGAAAATCCTCAATTCCGCCCAAGCCCCCGCTGCGCCTGCGAATGGCTTCGACAAGCCGCGTCGCACGTTCATCGATGCGCCGCTCCGCACCGGCCTCCCGCGTGGCAAGCATGAGCAGTTTGGCGGCGATGTCCTCATCTGGTGGGGCATAGAGCGCCGACAGGGGCCGTAAATCAGGGCTTTTGGGAGAAATCGACACCAAATCTGTCACCGTCACGACACGCTCCAATGTCCCTGTCTGGCAATCAAAACTACCTCATCGTGTTTGCCCGCCCCGCTAATGCAAGACAAAATGAACTCCTATCCAAAATAGTCTGCGCATGAATGCTGCGGCAGCCTGCCGCAGGAACCGGCCTGACGTGACGCGGCGCTTGTGCCCGCTGCACCATCCCTGTCAGAACGCCTTGCACTTTGTGCCGGCATGTTCTTTTTATCGAAATGGTGCCGTGAAGGGGCGGTTATGAGAAACCGCACTTGTCCCTCAGGAGTGGCCCGAATAAACGAATAAATATGATACCTTTGCTTTCATCTAAGCAGGCGCAACCTCAAGGAGGCGATCGCATGAAGGCGCTCGGCCGCTCCTGGTCCGGACGGTTCGGCCATGCCCTCGTCTTGTCAATCATCTTGGCGCTGCTTGCGGCTTTACTGCCGGCGCCTCTCCATGCCGAAACCTCCATCAAATTCAGTTTGAATGGAAAAATTGATGGAGCCGCCGCCCCATTCCTGATGGCTGCCGATCGAGGCTTTTTCCGTAATGAAGGTCTTGAGGTGACGATAACCCCCGCAAACAATTCGGCGGAGGCGATTCAACGCATTGCAGCCAACGGTTATGACCTCGCGGTCGGCGATATCAACGCGCTTATTCGCTATCGCGACCAACGCGGCGATGCTGCGGTAAAAGCCGCGTTTATTGTTTTCAATAAACCGTCTCATGCAGTCCTCGGCCGCAAAAGCCGCGGTATTCTCACGCCCAAAGATTTAGAAGGTAAACGGATCGCCACACCGCCTACCGATGATGCATCGGCGCTATGGCCGATTTTTGTTTCAAACAACGGCATCGATCCGACCAAGCTGACCATGGTGAGTGCCGGCGCACCGGTCCGCGAGCCCATGCTTGTGTCTGGCGAAGTCGATGCAATAACCGGATTTCTCTATGCGGCTTATCCCGACATCAAGGACCGCGGCATGCCTGCTGAAGAGATTACGGTCATGCTGATGTCGGATTACGGAATCGACCTCTACGGCAATGCGATCCTCGTCAGCCCGAAATTCGCAACCGAGAACCCCGAAGCGGTAAAAGCATTTTTGCGGGCATTCCTGCGCGGATTGAAGGAAACGATCAAACAGCCGGCAAGTGCAGCCGAGATCGTCTCCAAACATAATCTCAACGTTTCCCGCCCGATCTTGCTGGAACAATTACAAATCGCAATCCGAAGTAATATCCTGACCCCCGAAGTCAAGCTGAACGGCTTTGGCGCGATTGATAGCGCCCGCTTCGACAAAGCCGTGGAGCAGATTGGCCGCGTCATTCCCTTCAAGAGCAAGCCCCCTGCGGCAACAGACATATTCGATTCCTCATTTTTACCACCTATCGGGGATCGCAAAGTCAATTGACTGCGCGGCACCGGATGGCAACTTGATGCCGCGCGACAAAATTAAGTCGCCGCATAAATGCCGTGTACATGCCATCGTCCATTGCGACCGTCCGGCATTTGGGTAAAGTACCGCCTTCTTCACCACGAACATCGCATGAAGTTTCTCCGCCTTTACGCCCGCGCACTCGACCAGTTGGGTCCGCAAGCCCATTTGGGCTGGCTTCTTGCGGTCGCGAATGTTGCCCTTGCAGTTGCGCAATTCGGCGAGCCGATCTTGTTCGGTCGGATCATCGATGCGCTGGTGAATGGAGAGGCCAAAGGAGGAGCGACCTGGTCGACCCTGTTGCCGTTACTGGCCGCGTGGGCAGGTTTCGGGCTCTTCACGATCGGCTGCGGCGTTCTGATTGCACTGCATGCCGATCGGCTATCGCACCGTCGCCGCAACGCAGTCCTCACCGAATATTTCGAACACGTGCTGCAGCTCCCGCTCAGTTATCACGGCGGAACGCATTCCGGCCGGCTGATGAAAGTCATGCTTGCCGGTTCGGACGCGCTGTGGAACCTCTGGTTGCCATTTTTTCGCGAGCATTTTGCGGCGTTCGTCGCGCTTCTTGTATTGATGCCGCTGTGTCTGTTTCTCAATTGGCGACTGGCGCTGCCGTTGATCGGATTGTGCTGTGTGTTTGTCGTGCTGACCATGATGGTCGTGCGCAAGACGGAGAAACTGCAAAAGTCCGTCGAGCACCATTATTCCGATCTGGCGGAGCGCGCCTCTGATGCGCTGAGCAATGTGGCGCTGGTGCAGGGGTATGTTCGGATTGAGACGGAGGTGAGCAGTCTAAAGAACGTCACGGATGCGCTGCTTGCGGCACAAATCCCAGTCTTATCGTGGTGGGCAGTGGTTGCCATTCTCACACGAGCGTCAACCACGATCGCGATGCTTTCGATCTTTTTTGTCGGAATCGGACTGCATCTGCGCGGCCTGGCTTCGATCGGCGAAATCGTGATGTTCGTCAATTTGGCGATTATGCTGGTCGGGCGGCTCGATCAGGCCGTCAGTTTCGTCAACCGCATGTTTATGGAAGCCCCGCGGCTCAAGGAGTTCTTCGATGTACTCGACACCGAACCCGCGGTCCACGACCGGCCAGGAGCGGTTGATCCGGGCCGCTTGAAAGGCCGGATCGAATTCAAAGATGTCACATATTCCTATGACGGCAAGCGGCCGGCGGTTGCCGATCTGACCTTTAGCGTCGAGCCGGGGGAGACCGTGGCGCTCGTTGGCGCGACGGGTGCCGGCAAATCAACCGCGTTGGCGCTGCTGCATCGCGCTTTTGATCCGCAATCCGGCGAAATTGCCATCGATGGCAGGAATATTCGCGACATCACGCTTTCGGCGTTACGGCACAATATCGGTGTCGTCTTTCAGGAAGCGCTGTTGTTCAATCGCTCGATTGCCGAAAATCTGCGGGTCGGCAATCCGGATGCGACGGCAGAGGAACTGCGCAATGCCGCGGCACGCGCTCAGGCACTGGATTTCATCGAGCACACGCCTGACACCTTCGAAGCCAAAGTCGGCGAACGGGGCCGCTCGCTATCCGGCGGTGAACGTCAACGGCTTTCAATTGCGCGTGCGCTGCTTAAAAACCCGCCGATCCTTATTCTCGATGAGGCAACGAGCGCACTTGATGCGGCAACCGAAGGCAAGGTTCAGGCAGCGCTCGATGAAGTGATGCATAACCGCACCACCTTTGTCATCGC
>DATAIA010000015.1:0-7610 GCA_036262895.1 Xanthobacteraceae bacterium | reverse complement strand
GAGTAACGGCTCCATCGTCCCCAGTAGTACAAGCAGTAATACAACAGCGGTGGCGCCGAACGTTTCAGCGCCTCTCTCGCCGGCTGCGGCGGTCGCGCTCAACGAAGCGGTCCGGGTTGCAGCGGCCCATCAGGGTGGTCTTGCGCCGCTTTTTGCAAACGTAGAGCAGCTTGCAGCCGGCAATGCTGCATTGCCCGATCCGGTGCGGCGGGCCGCGCAACTTCTTTTGAGCTTTCGTGTCCCGGCCGATAAGCCAGAGCAGATTACGCCTGATACACTCAAGCAAGCGCTCTCGCGCTCTGGTCTGTTCATGGAGTCGTCGCTTGCCGCCACGGCTCAAGCCGCGTCTGTTCCTCAGGCCGCCTCCGCTCCCGATCTTAAATCGGCGCTGTTGATATTCCGCGAAGTCATCAAGCTTTGGGGGGGCGGTGCCAACACCGCGGCTGGATCCGGTTTACCCAATCTCGCGGCCAGTCCGAGCGTGGTGCCCGCGGGGCTACCGGCTCTCGAAGAGGCGTTGGGCCCGGCATCGCTTAATCCTCCTGAAGAGATATCGGTCTCAGAACAGCCGCTTAATCCGGGGACTGCGCCCAATATTGAAGCGCCAAAGACGAATGCGGCTCCGCCGCCTCCACCACCTTATCGCGGAGCGCCAACTGCAGCACAGCACGCGGTCCCGCCATCAATCCCACCTTCGTCTTCACCCGATGAGGCTGCGCCCAAACTCGTTGCGCAGGTCGATGCGGCGCTCTCGCATCATACATTGCTGCAGGCGGCTTCACTTTCAAGCCAACCGGCATCCGGTTCCCGCAGCGATGTACACGGTCCGCAATGGACGTTCGAAATCCCGATCATGACGCAGCAGGGCACAAGCATTGCTCAGTTCGAAATCAGCCGAGACGGGAGGGCGGCAACGCAGTCAGAGGGGGGCCCAATCTGGCGCGCGCGGTTTTCCGTCGATATCGAGCCGATGGGCCCGATCCATGCTTATGTCGCGCTGCTTGGTGAACGCACGGCCGTGACGTTGTGGGCTGAACGTCCCGAGTCAGTGCAGCGCCTTCGCGACAACACATCCGCGTTGACGCAAGCGCTTCGCGAAGTGGCGCTTGATCCGGGCGATATTCAGTTCCGCACCGGCGCACCAGCCATGCCGCCGAAGGCCGCGCCCGCGGGACGGTTTTTGGATCAGGCATCATGAGCGCGTCCACAAAATCGCCGCTTGCCATTGCGCTACACTATGAAAAGCCTAATGCGCCGCGAGTTGTCGCGAAGGGGCGCGGTGCAATTGGTCAAAAGATCATCGAAACTGCTCACGCGCATGGCGTTCCAATCAAGGAGAACGCCGGGCTTGCGGAGGCTCTATCGCATGTCGAGCTTGAGCATGAAATCCCGGAAAACCTATGGCGCGCGGTGGCGGAGGTTCTCACCTTCATTCTGAAATCAGCGGGCAAGCTGTAACAGCCGTCTCGTTATATCCATCCAATCGATCTAAAGAGTTCCGGCACCTGGCCGAGCGTGGGGATGGTTGCATCGGGACTATAGTCCGGCAGCAATGTGCGCCCGGTTCCGCGATCAACCCATACGCACCGAAAGCCCACGTCGCGCGCGGCCGCATGATCAAGATGCGGGCTCGCGCAGATGTGGACGACATCCTTTTTGTCGACGTCGAGCGCGCGATGAGCGTGTTCGAAAATGCGTCTAGATGGTTTGTAGGCTTGCGCTTGCTGGGCCGTGATCACCCGATCGATGTGGCCGCTCAACTGTGCGACATTTCCAGCGATGATGTCGTCGTCGGTGTTGGAAATGATGCAAAGCTTGAACCCGGCCTGTTTGAGAGCCGAGAGCGCACCGACCACTTCGGGGAAGGGTGGCATTCGGGAGATGCCGGATGTCAGCAAGGAAATATCCTGAGTGTCCGAAGCCAGACCGAATTCCGCAAGCGCGAGCCGTAGGCTTTCACCCGCGACCTCGCGGAATAATTGGTGCGGCGGCCTCTGTTCGAGTTCGTGCTCGTATCGGTCGTAAACATCAATGAAATGCTTTGCGTTCACATCGGCGGCCTGGTGTCGGGCGAGTATCGCCTTGACCGCCTCGATCAATCCCTCATCCCACTGAATGAGAGTTCCATAGCAATCGAAGGTGAGCCATTGCGGTAGTGATCCGGAGAGTGTCATAGCCCTTCCATGAGCGAGGAGGTGAGGGGACCTTCGGGCAGGATTGGCGCGGGCGAATTCCACGGTAGCGGTACCGATATTGCCATGAATGCGGGTATGATGGGCAGCAACGTAACAAACCCCTATAGGGGAAAGTTTGGCATTGATGGAGAGGCTTTGCGAAATTGCAAGATAAGGTTTAGTCGGGGGCGATTGGACGGTGCCGTATCGCCTTTTAGCATGCGGGACTCGTCCATAAAACCGGCGCGCTTAGGTTCGCGAATTTAAAAGGGCAATAACAGCAATAATGACAATCGCAGGCCGCTCCAGCGTTGCTCCGGCTCTTGCCAGACCCACTCCGCCCCGGCAGCGGCTTTCGCTGTTGGAATATTGGCGCGCGGTACGTGACAGCTGGATCGCCGGGATTTCCGAAGATAGCTACGATCGCGACATCATTGAAAACCGGTTTTTGTGGCAGCGTACGTTCATCGTCAATGATCCCGCCGCGATCAAACGAATCCTGATCGATAACGCTGCAAATTATACGAAAACCGAAATGACCCGGCAATTCCTTGAGCCGGTGCTCGGCAAAGGTTTGGTCACGAGCGAAGGTGAGATCTGGCGGAGGCACCGCCGCATTATGGCGCCCTCATTCGATTTCCGCAGTCTGATCAGTTACGCGCCAATCATGACCGACGTCGCCGACAAATTGTCCGAAAAATGGAATGCTACGGCGGACGGTTCGATTGTCGATGTCGCGACCGAGATGATGCAAGCCACTTTGACGATCATCTCACGCACGATGTTTTCGTCGGATTCCGAGGGCATCGTTCACATCGTCGAGCGTGCGGTTGTTGGTTATCAGACCGAAGTTCGCCCGCGATTGCTGGATGTTTTGGGATTGTCTTATTTTCTACCGCGGCCGCGTGCATCCAAAGCGACGCGCGCCGCATTTAAAGAGCTTGATGAGATCATTAATCGTTTGATTGCAGAACGGGTGCGGAATCCCGATTTTGGTGCCAAAGATTTGCTGGCTCGTCTTGTCGCGGCGCGGGACGAGGAAACCGGCGGCGGGATGACTGCCCAGGAAATTCGCGATCAGATCATCACGATCTTCATGGCAGGGCACGAAACCACTGCGCTTGCGCTGACCTGGACGTGGTATTTGCTCTCGCAGCATCCTCTTGAGGAGCAGAAGCTGCATGCGGAGCTTGATCGTGTGTTGGGTGGACGTCTTCCATCCCATGATGATGTCGTGAAATTACCGTACACGCGGATGATCATCGAAGAATCGATGCGTCTTTATCCTCCGGTCCACACTATCACGCGTTCTCCTTTGGCGGACGATGAGGTTTGCGGGCATCGCATCCCGAAGGGATCGATCGTGTTGATCATGCCCTGGATCCTGCACCGGCATCGGAAATTCTGGGATCAACCGGAGCGGTTTGATCCCGAGCGCTTTTCATCCGGCCGCACCGCGTCGCGACCGCGGTTTGCCTATCTGCCATTTTCAGCCGGCCCACGGGTGTGCATCGGTGCGGCGTTCGCGATGACCGAGGCCGTGCTCCTTCTTGCAGCCTTGGCGCAGCGTTTCCGCATGCGCATTGCTCCCGATCAGCTTGTCGACCCTCAGGCTTTGATCACATTGCGCCCGCGCAACGGTTTGAAAATAGTGCTGGAGAGGCGGGGTAAATAGGCGGCCTTGGGCTCTCCTTCTCATGATCGGGCTCTCACACGTAAGCCGCTATAAGAGGCCAATCCTCGTGTTTTCAGGCTGATAGCTTGGATCACCCAATTGGACCTGCCAAGATCGTCTGCTATTCCAGTTACAGGTCTGCTGGCCGTGATGAGGGCACCCCGATGAAGGATATTCTGGAGAAGCTGGAGCAACGACGCGCCAATGCGCGGCAGGGCGGCGGACAAGCGCGCATTGAAGCGCAGCATAAGCGCGGCAAGCTCACGGCGCGGGAGCGTCTTGAACTCCTCCTCGATAAAGGGTCGTTTGAAGAGTTCGACATGTTTGTCGAGCATCGCACGACCGAGTTCGGGATGGATAAGACGAAAATACCGGGTGACGGCGTTGTCACCGGCTGGGGCACCGTCAACGGCCGTACCGTATTCGTATTTGCCAAGGATTTCACCGTATTCGGCGGCTCGCTCTCGGAAACGCACGCGCAAAAAATCATCAAAGTGCAAGACATGGCGATGAAGGCGCGGGCGCCGATCATCGGATTGTTTGATGCCGGCGGCGCACGCATCCAGGAAGGGGTCGCGTCTCTTGGCGGTTATGGTGAGGTGTTCAAACGCAATGTCATAGCGTCCGGTGTGATCCCGCAGATTTCAGTGATCATGGGACCATGCGCCGGAGGAGATGTTTATTCACCTGCGATGACTGATTTCATCTTCATGGTGAAAGATACGAGCTACATGTTCGTCACCGGTCCCGACGTGGTCAAGACGGTGACCAATGAAGTCGTCACCTCCGAGGAACTGGGTGGCGCCAGTGTGCATACGACAAAATCGTCCGTTGCCGACGGCGCCTACGAGAACGATGTCGAATGTCTGCTGCAGATGCGCCGCTTGATTGACTTTCTGCCTGCCAGTAGCTCGGACGCGCTTCCCGAATGGCCATCGTTCGACAATCCGGAGCGTACGGAAGACTCTCTCGATACGCTTGTCCCGGATAATCCGAATAAGCCTTACGACATCAAGGAACTGATCCTGAAGGTTGCGGATGAGGGTGATTTTTTTGAAATCCAACCGACCTACGCCCGCAATATTGTCACGGGATTTGGCCGGATCGCGGGGCGTACGGTCGGCTTCGTTGCCAATCAGCCGATGGTGCTTGCGGGTGTGCTCGATAGCGATGCCTCGCGCAAGGCTGCGCGATTTGTCCGCTTCTGCGATGCCTTCAATATTCCGATTGTTACATTCGTTGATGTGCCGGGCTTTTTGCCCGGTACTGCACAAGAATATGGTGGTTTGATCAAGCACGGCGCCAAGCTGCTGTTTGCTTACAGCCAGGCAACAGTTCCGCTCGTCACCGTCATCACGCGGAAAGCATTTGGCGGTGCCTATGACGTGATGGCGTCGAAACACGTCGGAGGCGACATCAACTATGCGTGGCCGACCGCCCAGATTGCGGTGATGGGCGCCAAGGGCGCTGTCGAGATTATCTTCCGGCAGGATACGGGCGACCCGGAGAAGATCGCGGCGCGTACAAAGGAATACGAAGAGCGATTTTTATCGCCATTCGTAGCGGCAGAGCGGGGCTATATCGATGAGGTGATCATGCCGCACGCCACACGCCGCAGGATTGCTCGTGCGCTTGCGATGCTGCGTGGCAAGAAGGTCGAGATGCCGTATCGCAAGCACGACAATTTGCCTTTGTGACGAGCGTGGATTTTAATCCGCTCAGCTTGTCTATTTGATGTCCCCACCTCACCCCAACCCTCTCCGCCCCAAAAATAGGGGCGGAGAGGGAGTGCCCTCAGAGCAAGCTTGAAGGCAGATTATTAGCAACGGTTTCGGCAAGACTCCCTCTCTGCCCTTTAAGGGCGGAGAGGGTTGGGGTGAGGTGGGTTTCCGGATCAACTTACTCCGGCATCATCACCAATTGCGTCTGAGTAATCAGCGCGGCGAGTTTGCCATCCGCTCGGCTGATCCTTGTTTGCCAGACCATCGTGGTGCGGCCCCGATGCAGCGGAATGCATTCGACATAAGCCTTTTCGCCGACGGGGATAGCGGCGAAAAAATTTGTCTTGCTTTCAATCGTCGTGGTCTTCGCGCCTGAGGGCAGGCTGATAAACGTTGCAGTGCCGCCGAGATTATCGGCAATTCCCATTAAGGCGCCCCCGGCAAGCACGCCATTGCGGTTCGTGAGTTCATCGCGAACGATGAATTCAGCCTCCAACCGATCGGCAGTCGCATGCGTGATTTTGGTGCCCGTCAATATGCCAAAGGGCGGCTGATTTTCGGCAATGAATTTGATCTCTTCCGCCGTGCGCGGCGAGAGCTTGTGTTTGTCTGACATTGGATTTCCAGAGAAGATTTAAGGGCTAAAAGCAATGTGGGCGCGTCAATAAGTGACCACGGCGCGGATGGACTTGCCCTCATGCATGAGATCGAAGCCCTTGTTAATGTCGGCAAGCGGCAGCACGTGGGTGATCATCGGATCGATTTCGATCTTTCCCTGCATATACCAGTCGACGATTTTCGGCACGTCGGTGCGGCCGCGGGCACCTCCAAACGCTGAGCCGCGCCAAACACGGCCGGTGACGAGTTGAAATGGTCTGGTCTGAATTTCTGCTCCTGCCGGCGCGACACCAATAATGATGCTCTCGCCCCAGCCCTTATGGCAGCACTCAAGCGCCGCGCGCATCAAATCAACATTGCCGACGCATTCAAAGGAATAATCAGCACCGCCACCTGTGAGATCGACGAGATATTTGACGAGATCGCCGCCAACCTCTTTCGGGTTGACGAAATGCGTCATGCCGAAGCGTTCGCCCCATGGCCTTTTCTCGTTGTTAAGATCGACCCCAACGATCATGTTGGCGCCGACGAGACGAAGTCCTTGAATCACGTTGAGGCCAATGCCACCCAGGCCAAATACGACGCAATTCGCGCCGGGTTCCACCTTTGCCGTGTTGATGACGGCGCCGATGCCAGTCGTGACGCCGCAGCCGATGTAGCAGACCTTTTCGAAAGGTGCGTCCTCGCGGATCTTTGCGACTGCGATCTCCGGCAAAACCGTGAAGTTCGCAAACGTCGATGTGCCCATGTAGTGATGGATCTTGCGGCCATCGATTGAAAACCGTGATGTGCCGTCAGGCATCAGGCCGGCGCCTTGGGTCGAACGGATTTTCTGGCAGAGGTTGGTTTTCCGCGACAGGCAGTATTCGCATTCCCGGCATTCCGGCGTGTAGAGCGGAATAACGTGATCGCCTTTCTTGACCGAGGTCACGCCAGGGCCGACATCAACCACGATACCAGCGCCTTCGTGACCGAGGATTGCGGGGAACAGCCCTTCAGGATCTTTACCAGACAGGGTGAACTCATCCGTATGGCAGATCCCGGTTGCCTTGATTTCAACCAGCACCTCGCCGGCCTTCGGACCCTCGAGTTTGACCGTGGCAATCTCAAGCGGCTTTCCGGATTCGAATGCGACAGCGGCGCGAACGTCCATAGCATCCTCGATGTGTCGTCGGTGGAGGGCAACTGGAGAGGTGATCGTGATACAGGAGTTGACAAGTGGCCTCGCTAACGCTGCAGCCTGATATCACGATCTACTATTTGATAACCCCCACCTCACCCCGACCCTCTCCGCCCCCAAATTGGGGGCAGAGAGGGAGCATTCACTGCCGTGATGAAGCGCTACACCTGTCATCGGTGCAGGGCCTGACTCCCTCTCCGCCCTGAAGGGCGGAGAGGGTTGGGGTGAGGTGGGTTTTTATG
>DATAIA010000014.1:0-1711 GCA_036262895.1 Xanthobacteraceae bacterium | reverse complement strand
CTCCAGTGTCTGCACTCCGTAATACCCAAGCGTTCGCCGGAGCGCGTCCACAAAGCCTGATGGCAGTCCCGCACCACGTGTATCGAGCGCCCGCAGATAGGTAAAGAGCTGGGTTTCGGCGCTGGCTACCTCCGCGGAATTGGACCCGTCAACCCTGGGTTCACGGTGAAACAGAGAGCAAATATCCACAAAAATGTGGAGGGTTTCATCCTCGCGCCTGACCATCTCGTCAGCATCTTCGGGCGCCACGCAATCGCGAGTGGAATCGGAGAGCAGGCGCGCGGTTTGCGCCGGATCCACATCGAACCCCAGCATGAACTGCCGCACCTGCTGCAGATTCTCGAAACCGCGCAGGCTCTTATCGTGCGTGATTCCTTGCGGAGGAAGTACGGCTGTGAAATTCAGCGGCTCGGTAGAGGGAATTGCTTCTTGAATGGCGGCGGGCTCAATCTGCAGCAGTGGCGTCCCGGCGTCCACCTGCACATTGGGTATTGCCATCACGGAGCGAACCTGGCCGGAGAATGGAGCAACCACCTCCATTTCCATCTTCATGGCCTCCAACACCGCAACTCGATCTCCAGCCGAAACCGAATCTCCCGGCTGCACCGCAACCGAGACCACAACGGCCGGAGCCGGCGCATGTACCATGCCGCCGGCATCCCGATCGACGCGATGAGATAGCCCATCTACCTCAATCCGGTAATTCAATTCCTGGGCTATGGATACCACGGTAAATCGCCGCCCGGAAATGGTGAGCCAGTATTCAAACGGTCCCAATCGCTCGCTGTGGGCGTCAATGCGGCATCCATCTACCGCTATACGGTAATGCTGCGTGCCGAGGCGGCAGATTTTCAGTGAGTAGGACCGGCCTCGATAACGTAGCTCCACCGTCCGGCCGATTTCGTGCCGAACTTGCGGTCTCCCCCGTACGGCAGAGGCATAGAACTGCGTCTGCTCCATCGCCAGCTCAGAGTCATAAGCTTCTATTCCGGCCTGTATCACAGCGACTTCGGCATAATCCTTGCAAAGGTGTTCCCCGTTTCCAGCCAGACGATCCAGCCATGCCGTATCTACTTGGGCATTTTGAACCTCATCGCGTGCCAGAAGGCGCAGGAGGCAAGCCTTGTTGCTGCTTCCTCCTCTGACGACAACCACTGCTTCCCGGAGCACTCGCTGCAGGCGAGACATCGCTTCCTTGCGAGTCTGGCCGTGCGCGATGATCTTAGCGATCATCGAATCGAATTGCGGCGGCACGGTGTCCCCTTCGGCGAGACCGGTGTCTATCCGCACACCCGGTCCGGTTGGGATCCTGAACCGCTCTACGATGCCGGGGGCAGGAGCAAAGCCGTTATCCGGATCTTCAGCGTTCAACCGCACCTCAATCGCATTACCGTTTCGCAGCGGGGGCGTCCCCTCCAGCCGGTCACCCCGGGCAACATGAATCTGTAATTTGACCAGGTCGAGCCCCGTCGTACATTCGGTCACGGGATGTTCCACCTGCAGCCGCGTATTCATCTCCATGAAGAGAAAGCGGCGGCTCTCCGGCTGGAATAGGAATTCCACGGTGCCGGCATTCCGATAGCCCGCCGACCGGCTCAATCGCACTGCCGATTCCCGCAGGCTCCAGTCCTGTTCGGACGAAAGCGCGGGCGAAGGTGCCTCTTCCAGGATTTTCTGATGGCGCCGCTGGATGGTGCAGTCGCGTACCCCG
>DATAIA010000013.1:0-3151 GCA_036262895.1 Xanthobacteraceae bacterium | reverse complement strand
TGACGATCCCGATTCGAGCTGGTTCGCAATAACCGACCCGCAAGGCAAGATGCGATTCTGCGGCGGTGAGACTACTGCGGCACTCAGGATCATCCAGCTTGAGCAGCAGAACGAAAAGCTGGCGATAAGGGCGGAGTTGTTGGACTTCATGCTGCACTTCGGCGTGGAGCCAAAATCGAAGGGCGCAGGTCGCGACGGCCGCTGGGTCGTCATGTACACGATCAGTTCATCAAACATGGAGATCATGGCGTTTGCTCATCGGCACGGCTTGTGGGATACGCCAGAGCAGGCGCTAGCGGACTGCCGAGGCTTTGCTGTCAAAGAATGGGGCTGGGCTAATCGCCCTGAACACAAATGCTAACCGACCAACAAATCAAAGACATTCAAGCCACCTTGTGGGACGCTCGTGCGCCGTGGTTGCGTGCAACGATCGAATCGCTGCTGGCGGATCGCGCAATCCACGAGCGGCAACTGAGCGCTGCATTTCAAACGCTTGGGCAAGTAACCGCTGCCAAGTGGGAAGTGGAGCAGGAGCTTGAACATCTGAAGGCTGTGAATCGGCAACTACTGGCGAATGGAGAACTGATGCTGGAACGCTCGTAAGGCTGCCTGCCGCGATTGGATGGTGAGCGACGAGGGGACGGGCTGGGCGAATCGACCTAAGAGAAATGGAGACTGAATATGAACGAACGGGAGATGACAGGCTGGTGCGTGCTTGCGGCGAGCCTCATCGTCGGAACGAAGTTCGCTATCGACGGGAAGACAGTGCTCGCGTGTGTGTTTTTGACTTTGGCAGTCGCTGTCGGAGCGCTGCGGTACTTTCGATGGAGGCTTGAGCGATGACGACCCAGCACGCCGAAGCCGGCGAGAGGATTACGGAAGAGTGGCTGACCAAGAATGGATTCAAGCAAGAGCCAGGTCAGCGCAAATACCTGCTCTTAATCAAGGGGCAGTTATGTTGCGTGGCGGCGCTCTTCAAAGGCGACGACGACTTTCCAGGCGTGTATGCGTGCCGTCGCGACACAGGCGAAGGGATTCTTGTGGGCCCAATGTCCGACACCGCTCGTCTCATCAAGCTCATCGAGGCGTTAACCGGAAAGGAGTGGCCGTGCAAATAAGACCAGCAGTGATGATTAACGAATCCGAGGCGTATCTAGTGCCGGTGCCGCTATGTGGAAGCGACCCGCCGCTCTCGCCTGCCGACGAAGCGATTTTGGTGCTACTTGCCAGCGAAGAAAAGTTGACCGCCGAAGTCCTCCGCCTGCGAGCCGAGAACGAACAACTTATTTCCGAGCGTGACTCCCTCCGCGCCGAAGTCGAGCAGTTGAAGAAGCAAGCCGACGAATCACAGCGGCAGTGGATGGCAGCCGCAGAAAAGGTCGATGCCATGCACAGGCAGGAAGTCGCTAGCCTCAAGAAGTCCCTTCGCCAGCTTCACGCGGAACGAAACAAACAACAAGGAGCCAAGTCTAATGGAAGCATGTGAACAAATCCCAAAGAGAACCGAAATCTACGATCACACGCGGTGCCCGATCTGCCGCGCACCGGCAAAGTTTCGCAACATCTGCGGACCAGAAGCAATATTCGCATGTAACTCGTCCTTTGACGAAAAAGGTAACTTCCTTCAGAAGTGCAAGGTCGCCGATCCCGTCGAGCATCCCTCTCACTACACCCAAGGCGGCATCGAGTGCATCGACGCTTTGGAAGCAGCCTTGAGCCGAGAGGAGTTCATCGGCTTCCTTCGCGGCAACGTCATCAAGTACCAGTGGCGACTGCGGCACAAGGGAAAAGATGCGGAGGACTGCCGGAAGGCGATTTGGTACGCGGAGCGGTTGGCGAAGGTGTTGGAAGCGAAGTCCTAAACCCCGTCCGCCCCCGTGCGGCAGAAGAAGAAACCAAGGAGGATGAACGTGGAAGAACCGAAGATTTACCACCAGCTCGAAGATGGTCGTCAGGTCACAACGAACGTCTGCAACTGCGGGCAGTGCGGAAATGAATTCTATGTTCCGGCGGTCTCTGAAGAGTGGATGCCAAACTTCTGTCCATTCTGCGGCATCAAGTTCCTGCGCCGCGAACTGGACGGCGAACACGCGCCATACGAGAACGGCGGCAACTACGGGCCGAAGGTAGAGGAGATTGCAAAGTTGCTCTGTCTGTCCCCCAGCGACGATGTGGTGCAAGCGGTGGGGCGGCTCAAGGCGGAGAACGAACGGCTGCGAGAAGAGTTGGACGCACCGTGGACTGATGACGAAACAGGCAAGCTAATTGATCCCAGAGGCGGCTTGTGAGTCGCCCAGTTGAGTGAAGAACTGAAGTAGGAAAAACAAACCAAGGGAGAGACGCAAATGGCACGGAGATCAGCAAATATCGAAGGTCTGTCTGGCGAGTTTTTCTTCTTCGTAAACGGCGACAAGCCAAACTCGCGTCCTTGGGTAACGATGCTTTGCCATGTCTCAAGGAAGAGTCTAGTGCGGGAGTTAGTGAAAGAATTCGGAATGCCGTGGGATGACATCCGAAAGGACGGCGGTCGTGTCGTCAAGTGTCGTGTGACGGTCCTGTAACCACGCCCACCCCGCCGCCTATCGCCAGGAACGGAAGCAGGAGAGAGCCATGAAACCAACTAGCGCGTTATTCGTTTTCGACGATGCCGTAACGGTCCATTTCATGTTCACAGCCAAGGGACGGCCCGGCAAGGCGACGGTGACGATCGGCAGCAAGTCGACCGTCTTCGATAACGCCAAGGGCGACTACAAGGCCCGCGTGACCGATGCGATGTACCTGATTGAGCAATCGCTGCCGAGACCGGCAGTGCCATCACCAGAGGAGACCAAGGCGGCATTGAAGCCGATGCGGCGCCGCACCAACGGAAGTCCGCGATCGGCGCGACGGACGAAACGCGTGCCAGGGCTCAAGGTGGTGAGGTAGTTTCCCCGCCTCATCCTGAGCGACTGGTCAGTTGGCCGGGGAGCTGTTCGAGAGGCGGGCAAGGGCTATAATTCTGGGTGCCGAAGCGCCGGTTCGATTCCGGCCGCCTCTGCGGAGGTGGAGTGTCGGGTGGACATGCACGCGGCTTTGACATCGTAGCTCAATTGGCAGAGGGCCCTGCTTTCCAGGGTAGTTTCGGGTTCGAGTCCCGCCGATGTCTTTCAGC
>DATAIA010000012.1:0-9562 GCA_036262895.1 Xanthobacteraceae bacterium | reverse complement strand
TCATGTCGACCGCGACGGCACGCAAGCTCCCGGCGCGCACCGCGCTGTCGGGGCCGGCTGCCGGCGTGGTCGCGGGCGCGGCGATCGCCAAGGCCGCGGGCTATGACAACATGATCACCTGCGATCTCGGCGGCACCTCGTTTGACGTCTCAGTGATCGCGCGGGGCGAAGCATCGGTCGCAGCACAAACCACGATCGATTTCGGCCTCGTCATTCGCACGCCGATGATTGAGATCACCACGATTGGCGCCGGCGGCGGTTCGATTGCATCAGTTGATCGCAGCGGCCTATTGCAAGTCGGACCTGAAAGCGCGGGCTCCGTGCCCGGCCCCGTCAGCTACGGCCAAGGCAACACGCGGCCGACGCTCACCGATGCGCAAGTGGTGCTCGGGCGCATCAATGCGTCGCGCCCGCTTGGCGGCGAATTAAAATCGCTCGATGTCGAGGCCGCCAAGCAAGCCATCGTCAAACATGTGGGCGAACCGCTGGGCCTTGATGCGACAGCGGCAGCCGCCGCCATCGTGCAAGTGGCGGAAGCGCGCATGGCGGGCGCCATTCGTCTTGTGTCGATCGAACGCGGGCATGATCCGTCGCGTTTTGTTGCCATGCCGTTCGGTGGCGGCGGCTCGCTGCATGTCAGCGCGCTGATCCGCGAGGTCGGTTTGAAATGTGCGCTGGTGCCGCGTTTCCCTGGCATCACGTCGGCGCTTGGCTGCGTGCTTGCCGATCTGCGCCATGACAGCGTCCAGACATTGAACTTGATGCTCGACAATCTTGATGTCGCAGCGCTTGCCAAGCGCATGCAATCAACGGCCGAGCAGGCAAAAGCGGTGATTGCCGGCTCCGGCATTTTCGTCGAACGCACCGACGTGCTCTACGAATTCGACATGCATTACTTGGGGCAAACGCACACGGTTGCGGCTCCAATCACCATGCCGCAGAACGGCGCAATAACCGCGGACCTCATCCGCGCGGCGTTTGAAAAAGCCTATCAACTCTCGTTCAGCCGCTTGCTGCCGGGGTTATCGATCCGCATCGTGTCGCTGCGCGTCGCCGCGATCGGCCGGCGGCCGCATTTCGATTTCGCGGTGTTTGCACCAGATGCATCGGCCTCGCTTGAAAAAGCGCGGCGAGGATCGCGCCGCGTGTGGTTCGACGGCGGCTGGCGAGACACCGATGTCTGGTCGCGGCTTGACCTGCCCGCGGGCGCCAGCATCGACGGCCCGGCCATTCTTGAGCAGCCTGACACGACCATCGTGATTGAACCCGGATTTGCCGGCCGGATTGATAAGCTCGGCAATTTAGTTGTGGAGCCCCGATAAATGAATCGCGGAACGGCAGCGCTTATTCTTGGCGATTTGCAGAACGATTTTCTCCATCGCGACGGCGCCTATGGGCGCGCCGGGCAGACACATCCGAGCATTGCCGCATTGCCGGAGAGACTCGCGCCGCTCGTGCGGAGCGCACGCGAGAACGGCGTTTTGATTGTTGCAACGCTGTTCACACTGGTGCCGGGACGCGGCGGCGCGCCGATGATCTCGCCGCATTTAAAAAAAATGCGGCCGTTCTTGAAGGAGGGCGATTTCGCGCCGGGCTCTTGGGGCCAGCAAGTGATCGATGAGCTCGCGCCCGCCGATATTAATGTCGAGAAGATCGCCTACTCCGCGTTCCACATGTCGCGGCTTGAATGGGTGCTCCGCAAATGCGGCATCGAACAGCTTTATTTCACCGGCATCGTCACCAATGGCGGCGTCGCCTCAACCGTGCGCGACGCGCATGTGCGCGAGTTTGAGTGTTTTGTCATCGAAGACGGCTGCGCCGCTTTTTCCGACGACGTGCACAAGGCGGCGATCGAGGGACTGCGGCCTGTGGCGAAGGTGGTGACGATCACTGAAACGACGAAGATCGTGAGCAATAAATAGCTGCGGCTGCTTTTTTCGCATCCTTTCAGGCGCGCAAATTGATCCAGGAAATCATCTCCGGCCATATTTGAGCGTGCGCTTCGCGGCCGATTAAAATTCCAAGATGCTGCAGCGAAACCCCGGGCTCGCCTTGATATTCGATGATGTGCGCATTCTTGGGGGATATTGCTTCCATAAACGGCCGCACCGAATCAATCGGGGCGACATCATCAATCATATTGGCGACCGCAAGCGTCGGCAGTGCCATGCGGTGAAGGTCGGCAAACCCATTGCCAATTTTCAAGCGTCCCCGACAAAAGCGGTTCTGGCGGTAAAGCCACTCGATAATTTGGTGGACCAGCTTGCCCGGAAGCGGAACTTCGTCGAGCGCCCAACGCTCGACGCGGGCATGAATATCGATCGCGCGCGGATCTGCGGCATTCATCAACGCATCAAACATGCGCGACCAGATAAACGTATCAGGTGAAGCCATCGCGCTCATTTGCGAGAGCAGTGATCCCGGAAATGGGTCCGTATCGGGTAAGTCCGATGGAACGAGAGCAATGAGTGCGTCGCGAAACGGATATTGATTGGACGGAAAACAGAGGGGCGCTGAAAGGAGCACGAGACCGTTGATGCTTTTGGACGCCGACGCCCCGTAAATGGCTGCGAGCGTCCCGCCAAGCGAATGGCCGATGACGAACGGCTTTGACCCTTGCGTCGAAATTTTGGCGACGCACTCGGCTATTGCCGCCACGCATTCTTCGAGGCCGATGTTGCTGGTGGCTTTCGTGGCCGGCGTCCATTCCAACAAATACACATGCAAGCCCTCTTGCAGGCAATGGCGGATAGCGCTGGCTGACGGGGAGAGATCCCAGATATAGGGCCGCTTGATTGGCGCCGCGACAATGAAGAGCGACGCTCCAACGCCCTGTTCGCCATAATCGCGCAGCCGCCAGTGCGAGCCGGTCGCGATCACCCGGTAGGGACATTCGCTGGGGCCAAAGCCCCATGCCGCAAGAGTACCGCCCTGGAACTGACGCAGGGTATCCATTGCACTGAACTGAGCCCGGCGAAAGACGTGAAGCCCGTCACGCATCGCAACTACTCCGGCCTTGTCTATCCCAAGCAAACGAGCCGGATATCAGATCAGTTCAAAGCTGAAATAACCAAAGCCCCGGATTGTGCGACGTCCGAATTGCCAAACCGCCCCGCGATCTGGCACATGCTCGCGTCAGATCATGGAGGGAATTTCGAGATGAGCGCCGCCCGATTTACGCCTCTGGTCGAACGCCTCCCCGCCACCGTGCCCTTTGTGGGGCCCGAGACGCAGGAGCGGGCACGTGGCCGGGTGTTTCGCGCCCGCATCGGCGCCAACGAGAATGGGTTCGGCCCCTCCCCGAAGGCCATCGCGGCCATGACCGCGGCTGCCACCAACGACGCCTGGAAATATTGCGATCCGGAAAATCACGACCTGAAGGTCGCGATTGCGGCGGCTCACGGCGTCAAGCCTGAGAACGTGCTTATCGGGGAAGGGATCGACGGTATTCTCGGATTAGCCGTGCGGCTGTTCATCGAGGAGGGCATGCCGGTGGTGACCTCGCTCGGCGCATACCCGACATTCAATTATCACGTCGTCGGTTTCGGCGGCCGCCTCGTCACCGTGCCCTATCGTGACGATCGCGAAGATCCCGACGCGCTGCTCGCGACCGTGCGGAGCGAACGCGCGCCCCTCGTCTACTTCGCCAATCCCGATAATCCGATGGGCACATGCTGGAGCGCTGATGCCGTGGCTGACATGATTGACAGTCTGCCCCCTGGCACGCTGCTGCTGCTTGACGAAGCTTACACAGAGTTCGCGCCTGAACAGATCGCGCCGCCGTTTGATGTCACCAATCCGCAGGTGCTTCGGTTGCGCACCTTTTCAAAGGCGCACGGGCTTGCGGGCCTGCGCGTCGGTTATGCGATCGGCGAGGCGGGACTGATCAAGGCGTTCGACAAGATTCGTAATCATTTCGGTGTGAACCTGATCGGGCAGGCTGGCGCGCTCGCGGCCATCCGCGACTCCGAGCACCTTGCCTGGGTTCGTCGCGAGGTCGAGATCGCACGCGCGCGGATCGGCCAGATTGTTGCCGCTCACGGGCTGAGGCCACTGCCGTCCGCGACGAATTTCGTCACGGTCGATTGCGGATCCGACGGCGCGTTTGCCCGCAAGGTGCTGCAAGAACTGGTCGCGCGCGATGTCTTCGTGCGCATGCCGGCGGTGCCGCCACTCGACCGCGCGATCCGCATCGGCTGCGGCCGGCCGGCCGAGCTCGACGTGTTTGCCGAGACACTTCCGACCGCGCTGGAAGCGGCGCGCAAATCGTGAGGGGATGACCGAGCGTTCTGTTGGTTTTGATGGCGCGCCCGGGAGGATGAAACTGGGAACGCCTATGTCCTTGTATCTACTATCTAAATTTTCCAGCTTCGGAAAGGCCAACGAATCCCCGTACATTGACCGGGATGATTGATCTCTCGGACGCACCGGTTTCCGCTCTTCTCGAATTGCACGGCGATCTACTCGCTGAGCTGCGGCGACGCAATGTCATCAGGAGCTCTAACAACCCCACAGGCGACTACGGCGAGCTCCTCTTTTCCCGGGCCTTTGGCTGGACCCTTAACGGGAATTCGTCTGCGGACGCGGACGCCTTGGATGCTGACGGGATGCGGTATCAGATCAAATGCCGCAAGCTCGAAACCCCTGCCGGGTCTCGCCAGCTCGGCTTCATCCGCCGCCTGCCAGACCGGCCCTTTGACCACCTCGCAGCCGTCCTCCTCGACGGCAAATTCCGGGTATTGCGCGGAGCGCTCATTCCCTACGAGATAGTGGAACCGAGGGCCACCTACGTCGATAGCGTCAAAGCCTGGAGATTTATGCTGCGAGACTCCGTTTGGAGTATCGAGGGGGTCGTCGATGTGAGCGACAAGCTGAAGGCGGCAGAATTGCTGATCTAACATCGAGATTGAAATCAGAGAGAACCCGTAGCGGACAGCTTTGCGTCAGGGGGGCGGCCATGCGGCACCATAGCTGGCTGCGGCGACCTCGTTGCAGAAACTCTCATGCTTTATCTTTAGATCGACCTTCTCCAGTACGACACTAAACATTGCCTCCGCGAGCATCTGTGCGCCATTTGCGCCCGACCAGAGCACTCCTCGGTTACCGGCATGGACCAGAGCTGACCTGAAAGCATAAAGCTTCTTAACCTCATTGGCGATCTCGGCGCGAGCAACATTGTCGTTCGTCAGAAGCACAGCGGCATGGCGAGCAATGGTCTGAACAACGGGCGCTGTTTTGTCGTCATTAGAAAGAAGCGCCTCAATCGCCGTGAAGAAATACAGAAGCCTTTCTGCCCTGTCCTCGGCCTGACGACCCCGCGTCAGCCATCCCAGTCCCTGGCTCACACGCTCGGCAAGGCTCTTCTTTGGTGGATCAAAAAGCAGGTCGGCGCTTGTGGTAAATTTCGAGGTTTCGGACGTGGCGAGAACTGCGGCATCGATTTCATACCAGGCCGGTACACTGCCTCCTCCGGCTAGAAGACGGGGGCCTTGCATCTTCACTCCTTCATTATGAAGCAGCGTGGATCGAACCGGATGCGGCTCGACAATTCCGAGGCGTGGATAGTTCCCAAGCCACTGTTCGTGGCTGAGACGCAGATAGCTCACGGCAACATCGATCAGCCATTTGCCCTCTTCCTCAACATTCTCAGCAACCGCATCCACGTTGACGATCCAGCAGATCGCCCTCATCTCGATTATGATTTTCGGTGTGAATTGAAGCGAAAATCCATTGCCAGGAACGATCTCTACTTGATGGTCAGGATAAAGCGCCTTCCTCTCCGCGGAGAAATCCGCGGTCCGCATTGCTTTTACCCGCCCGATTTTGATTTGCGTGACCGGCGACTCGAATCTTATCAAATAGTTGGGTGCCAGGTACTCGAATGAAGTCGCCGCCTTCTCAAACACCTCTTCGATCATCGAAGCTACGGCGTCTTCAACTTTCTTATTCCCCGCGGCGACGAACTTGTGGGCATGATCTGTGCCGATTTTAGATATCGCCTTCTCATGCACCGCTTTGGATTTAAGCAGCTTGGCTGCGCGGTGTACGAAACCGCTCTGGGCTTCGGAGATCTCCTCCGTTATTTCAACGATACCGCCGGGCCCCAAGGAATAAGGCCGATCTCTATTCATAGTTGCGGAACTACCGTCTGCGCTCTTAGCAGAAGCGGAGTACGCATTCAGGAAAGCGGTTGCGAACTCAACGAGCTCTTTATCTTTCATTTCCTGAGGTTGTTTCTTTCCATTTGCCATGCCCATCCATCCGATCATCCTGCACAGACAGCGTCTAAACACTGTTTAATACCGTTGTAAGTTGTTCCACGAGCTTTTGGCGAGCGGCGACGCTGAGCTTGTCTAAATTCACTTGCTTCCACTTCACGGCGGGCAGCTCTGCAGCTCCGTCTACGCCCAACAAAGCCCAATCCGGCTTGCCAGTCTTGAATCCGATTAAAAACTCTCGATGCTCCTTCGGCATTTTCCCAGCCATCTCGGCGATCAGGTCTTCCCGTGCTTTCAGCAAATCTTCCAAGCTGACAGGCTCGGCTGTCATTCCGTCGAAGCCCTGCTCGTATTCCTTCTTGATATCCTTGCGCCTAGGAACAACCACCTCGGAAATCGGCCTGTCATGACTGATCAGATAGACGATGAAAGCGCGTCGCAAATCGTCGCTGATGCCCTCGTTCGCCAGCAAATCTCGCACATCGAAGAGGTCGCGGGGATGTTGCCGGTCCAGCGCTGCAACGATCTTCCCTGCGTACAGATCGGAAAACGAGACGACTTGCGTCTCAGCAAACCCGAATTCCTCTTCGACCTTTGGTGATACGGCCATCAGCCCGGGCTCGAACACGCAACCGCGAAGGACCGGGGTCACTTCAACTTTGATCTGCGCATCGCCTCTCTGAACAGTCAGCTTTGTGACGATACCTTCAGCTCTGTTCACGACCTCATTCACTTTCGCATCTCTGAGGCCGTCCTTTATTGCCTTGGCTATTCTTTTCATGGCCGCGTCTATGGCGGAAAGGGATTCTGGACGAGGAGCTACGGGCAGGTACGTCAGATCGATATCAACGGAAAGCCGAGGCATGTCACGGACGAACAAGTTAATCGCCGTTCCGCCCTTTAAGGCGAAGACGGCTTCCGTTGCGACAAACGGAAGGACCTCAATCAGCAATGCAACTTGATGCTGGAAGCGTTCAGACAGGGGCAATGAGGTCCTCCGGCACAGTTATCATGTATTTCGGATCGAACTTACCGCCCTTCACGAGCATCCGTTTGCCGCTACCCAGACTTACAGCGTTGCGGTCTATCTGCTTCAGCCAAGTGTGATTGTGGCGCTCGGCAAACCAGAAGAACAGACGTTTTACCTTTACGCTCTTGCAATCGACGAGCAGTTTCTGCATGCGGCGCGGACTAAGGTTGCGCAAGCCTTCCACCAGTACATCGACCTGGTGGAAGCTCTCGTTTTTGGGCAACTCATCGAGCAGCTCCAGCAGAGCTCGTTCCGGCCTGGAAAGGGTCAAGGGCCATTCGCCTTGATCCCACATCTGACGAAACTCGCCTGATTGCAGAGCATCAGCAGACTTGCCGGAATTGTCACCGAGTTTCCAGGCAAAGTTAGTCAGCCCCTTGGTGACAGGATCGGACTTGAAGAGGGTCTGGCTTTTCCTGAAATGAAAGCGTTCGTTCAGCGGCAGCTTGGAGAGCCACCCCGGGGGCGGCTCAGGGCCATAGAGATAGATCGCGGTTGGCCCGCTTGCGCGGACGTAGTGCGCGAACCCCTGTAGTTCGAGAGCTGTCCGCCCACCTACGAACAGCGGTCGTTCGAGCAATGTCTGCAGCGATATGACGGCCTTCTGCCATGTTAGCGTACCGAGCGGACGCTTGAAGGTGCCTCTGGTCGGTTGAACCAGCCATCCCGAAGTCACGTACTGGCTGCGCAGACTGGTCGAGTACCCGTGACGGCTCATCCAGTCCGAATCGACCAGCAGCCCCTCAGGGAGGGTCTTTTCCAGCTGGTTTAGCTTTCCTGTAGATTGCTCAGTCATACTTAGCAAAATAGCACTATTGCAAACTTAAAACAAGGTTCGCAAGCTGGCAATTTTACTTAGCCTGGCTTAGCCAAAAGATCGAATCTCAAACTTACCCGTGTCAACCTATTGTGTTAATTGTATATTTCAAGTCACCCAAGGCGACGAGCGCCATGAAGCCTGGAAATCATTCGACAACCTCGAACGGCCAGTCGAAATGCGAATACAGAAACGGCTTGCCGCCCTCTCGATCCGTCTCCTTCGCGTGGATGCGAAAACGAGTACCCACCGGGTAGAGCTTCCGCATAGAACGTGAGCATTCGACATCCATCGATGGTGGAAACGGCTGTCCGGGCACAGGACGGACATGAATGCGCGAAGACTTACCGGCCTTTACAGCATGATAGGTCTCAACGATCACCTGTTGATACTGCGACCAGGGCTTTGTCATTTGCTCGGCTACGATACGACCTTGTCTATGAAATTAAGTGTCGTGGCGTTCTCCAAAAGAGTGCGCACTTTCGCTCGGTCGAGACCGGAAGACACTTCCGCATTAATTTCCAGCTTCATCGACACCTCACACCCTGGAAGGGTAGTGAGCTGCTCAAAAATAGCTTCCACGATTTGATGGATATCCCGCGCTGGCCTATCTGCGGAAATCATGACAGTTCCGACAAAACGCGTCGGCAGTTTTTCTGCCCCGGGTGAGTCTGTCTCCCGAAGTGGGGGGCGCGCCCGAGAAGATTCGAACTTCTGACCTTTGCCTTCGGAGGGCAACGCTCTATCCAGCTGAGCTACGGGCGCTTGAGGCCGATTACATAGCCCAACGAGGTGGGCCCGGCAACGCGGCAGACGGGCGGATTCGGGGGTGGTTAGGTCCGGCCGACCTCAAGCCCTACACATAATAATGTACCGGGTGCCCCAGAGAACGCGGCGGACGACCCCTGCGTTAATCATGATCATCAACCGCTTTCGCAGGCGTTTCCGGGTGCTTATAAGAGGATGAACGGCGAGGCTGCCCGTGGGCGCCCGCCCCTCGCGAAACGTAAACCCAAGGAGAAAGATTATGTCGCGACCTGCCGAAAAGCGCGCCGAAAAACCCGCTGCGCCGGCCAAGGACGCCCCCTTCAATTGGGAAGATCCGCTCGATTTCGAGGGCGAGCTTTCCGAGGAAGAGCGCATGGTGCGCGATACCGCGCGGGGCTATGCGCAGGACAAGCTGTTTCCGCGGGTGCTCACCGCCTATCGCGAGGAGCGGTTCGACCGCGAGATCATGACCGAGATGGGCGAGCTCGGGCTCCTCGGCGCGACCCTTCCGGAGGAATATGGCGGCGCGGGGTTGAGCTACGTCGCCTATGGACTGATCGCGCGCGAAGTCGAGCGGGTCGATTCCGGCTATCGCTCGGCGATGTCGGTGCAGTCCTCGCTCGTCATGCACCCGATCTTCGCCTATGGCAGCGAGGCGCAACGCAAGAAATATCTGCCGAAGCTCGCGTCGGGAGAGATCGTTGGCTGCTTCGGCCTGACCGAGCCGGA
>DATAIA010000011.1:0-1565 GCA_036262895.1 Xanthobacteraceae bacterium | reverse complement strand
GTATTTGATTCCGATTGGCGGCTCATGTTGGTTTCCACGCAGAACTGAGCCGGTTAGGCGCATAATTTCCATTGAGAATTGAGCCATGTGAACCTTCCCCCAACGCGGTGAGCGACGGGGGCAACGGAGTGATCCACATGGGACTTTTAAACATCATCCGCCGGATGGCGCTGCGCGAGAAGCAATCGATCAGAGAGATCAGCCGGCGCACTGGGCTGTCACGCAACACCATCGCGAAGTATTTGAGTGCCGGTACGATCGAGCCGACGTTCACGGTACCGGAACGACCGAGCAAGCTTGATCCGTTCGCCGACAAACTCTCTGGCTGGCTGAAGACCGAGGCCGGGAGAACGCGCAAGCAGCGCCGGACGTTGAAGCAGCTTCATGCCGATCTGATGGCTCTGGGTTTTACCGGCTCCTATGGCCGGGTCGCCGCGTTCGCCCGTGAATGGCGAGTTGAGCAGCAGACGGCTGGCCGCGGCATATTCGTTCCTCTGTCTTTCCGCCCAGGCGAAGCATTCCAATTCGATTGGAGCGAGGATTATGCTGTGATCGGCGGCGATCGCACGAAGCTGCAAGTTGCCCACATCAAACTATCACACAGCCGGGCGTTTCTGATCAGGGCCTACCTGCTGCAGACGCACGAGATGCTCTTCGACGCTCACTGGCACGGGTTCCGCGTGTTCGGTGGCGTGCCTGGTCGCGGCATTTACGACAACATGAAGACCGCGGTCGATCGCGTCGGCCGCGGTAAAGAACGGCAGGTCAATATCCGTTTCCTCGCGATGACGAACCACTACGTCTTTGCGCCTGAGTTTTGCAATCCTGCCGCGGGTTGGGAAAAGGGCCAGGTCGAGAAGAACGTCCAGGATGCCCGACCACGGTTGTGGCAACAGATGCCGGACTTTCCGGATCTGGCGGCGTTGAATGGCTGGCTGGAACAG
Source organism: Xanthobacteraceae bacterium (assembly GCA_036262895.1). Lineage (GTDB taxonomy): Bacteria > Pseudomonadota > Alphaproteobacteria > Rhizobiales > Xanthobacteraceae > AP-16. The sequence goes on along the minus strand of DATAIA010000011.1, from coordinate 621 downwards.
AATTGCCAGGACCTGTGGCGCGACACAGCGCATGGTACCTTGCCTGGTACGATCGCGGACGTCTGGTCCGCTGAACAACCAGCATTGATGGCGCTCCCAGCCGCATTCGATGGCTTCGTCGAGCAAAGCAAGCGCGTCTCGCCGACATGCCTGATCACCTTCGAGCGGAACCGCTATAGCGTGCCTGCATCGTTTGCGAACCGGCCTGTCAGCCTGCGGATTTATCCGGAGCGGCTGGTCGTAGTGGCCGAGGGCAATATTCTCTGCGAACATCCGCGGGTGATTGAGCGCAGTCACGATAAACCGCCACGGACGATTTACGACTGGCGGCATTATCTTACGGTCATCCAACGCAAGCCCGGTGCCTTGCGCAATGGTGCACCCTTCCTAGAATTACCGTTGGCCTTTCGGCAATTGCAGGACCAGATGCTTCGCCGCCCCGGCGGTGATCGTGAGATGGCCGATATCCTTGCCCTTGTTCTCCATCATGACGAACAGGTTGTCCTTCGCGCTGTGGAGCTGGCCCTAAATGCGGGCGTGGCAACCAAGACGCATGTATTGAACCTGCTGCATCGGCTGATCGACGGCAAAACGACTGACGGTCCCGACATCGATACCCCA
>DATAIA010000010.1:0-2908 GCA_036262895.1 Xanthobacteraceae bacterium | reverse complement strand
GCCGCCCTCCCCTGAAGGGGAGGGATAAAAAGAAATCTCAACGCTCTCGGTCCGCTTCCTGCCCCCTGAAGGGAAGATAAGAAAAAGCCCCCGTGGATCATCTCCACGAAGGCTTGTTTCTGATGACGCCAGCTTAGGCTGAGCGATTAGAATTTGTAGTTGATGCCTGCCCGAACCACGTGGAGATTGTGGTCGAATTCGGCGACAGGTCCGCTAATTACCCCCCCCACGTTGCTTCCTGTAAGGGGCGGAGAGCTATCTTTGAACTTGCTGTAGAGATATTCGGCCTTTACGGACCAGTTCGGTGCAAACGCATATTCCACGCCGGCCCCTACTGTTCCACCAACAAGGGTTTCGGATTCAGACCAATCCGCAGTTACCCCATTGGCGGTATTTAATGTCGATACGGAATCCTTGGCATGCGTTACAGCCAAGCCACCAGTGGCATAGAGCAGCGAGTTCGGCGCAATGGTTACGCCCAATCTGGCACGGGCGGTGAATAGCCAGTCGTATCGGCTTGAGAAGGTTGTGTTGAAGATGTTTACGCCCTGCACAAATAGGCCTGCCACCCTTTCGCTTGCTTTTACGTCGAGACCGCTGAAATCAAGCTCAGCACCCAGTACCCAAATGCCGGATTGCCAATTGTAGCCGAGCTGGCCTCCACCGATGAATCCCTTCGGTTTAAGCGAGGGGGTGGCTGCCACCTGCGGACTGCCCTCGAAAAAGCTGACATCTTGTAGCGTCGGATCGGATTTGCCCCACGCATATCCCGCGTTCAGGCCCGCGTAAAAACCGGTCCAGTTGTATACGGACGGCATCGCCGCCGGGGCTTTCATGATCGGGGCGCGCATGTCCGCTGCAGAGGCCTGGGCGCTGATCAAGCCCGCGAGCATGGCCGTGGCGAGGGTTATTTTGATTTTCATGGGGCTGCCGCTCCTGACATTAAAAGAATCGTCGAACCGCGAAAGCAGCACGATTTAAATCGCAGGGCAACGAGAAGCGCTCAAAAGAAGCGAATTGCGAAGAAAATTAGCAACATGTGTTGCATTTTTAATACATGCGGGGCGGCAGTTTTTCACCCCTTAAAAATTTCCCGAATTTCGGGACCCTAAAATCAAATCGCCCCGAATTTAAGCATGTCACGAATCCGTCGATAGCCTCGGTTAAAAGCTCACATTAACGGCTCGGCATGGTAATAAGGCTGAGCTAGATGGTAGGGGCTCATTGGGCCCTTCAGGGACTACGGAAATGGAAGAGTTTTACAGCATTCGGCGTCTACCGCCCTACGTGTTCGAGCAAGTGAATCGCGTCAAAGCGGCGGCGCGCAATGCTGGTGCGGACATCATCGACCTCGGCATGGGCAATCCGGACCTTCCGGCTCCCGCCCATGTCATTGAAAAGCTCAAGGACACCGTCGGCAAACCCAGGACCGACCGGTACTCCTCCTCGCGCGGCATCATCGGGCTGCGCCGGGCGCAGGCGGCCTATTACGAGCGGCGCTTTGGCGTAAAGCTCAATCCCGACACGCAGATCGTGGCCACCCTCGGGTCCAAGGAGGGCTTTGCCAACGTCGCCCAGGCGATTATTGCGCCGGGCGATGTCGTGCTGGTGCCAAACCCCAGTTATCCGATCCACGCCTTTGGCTTCCTCATGGCGGGCGGCGTGATCCGCTCGATCCCTTCCGAACCGACGCCGGCATTCTTCGAGGCGTTGGAGCGGGCTGTTATCCATTCGATACCGAAGCCGATTGCAGTCGTGGTCTGCTATCCCGCCAATCCGACTGCCTATGTCGCGAGCCTGGATTTCTATCGCGATCTCGTGACCTTCGCGAAGCGGCACGGCATTTTCATCCTGTCCGATCTCGCCTATGCGGAGCTTTATTTCGACGGCAATCCGCCTCCCTCGGTGCTGCAAGTTCCGGGTGCCATGGATGTCACGGTCGAGTTCACCTCGATGTCGAAGACCTATTCCATGGCGGGCTGGCGGATGGGCTTTGCGGTCGGCAACGAAAGGCTGATCGCCGCGTTGACGCGGGTCAAATCCTATCTCGATTACGGCGCATTCACCCCCATTCAGGTGGCGGCAACCGCAGCGCTCAATGGTCCCGACGATTGCATCGAAGAGATGCGGGAGACCTATAAACGCAGACGCGAGGCGCTGGTGGATTCGTTCGGCCGCGCGGGCTGGACCGTTCAGCCTCCAGCCGCCTCGATGTTCGCATGGACACCGATACCCGAACCATTTGCTTCCCTTGGAAGTCTGGAATTTTCCAAGCTGCTGGTCGAGAAAGCCGAAGTTGCGGTCTCTCCCGGGATCGGCTTCGGAGAACACGGCGAAGGCTATGTCCGTATTGCGCTGGTCGAGAACGAACAGCGCATCCGGCAGGCTGCCCGCAATGTTCGCCGTTTCCTTGAATCGGGCTTGGAAAAGTTGCACAACGTTGTTCCTCTTGCCACGCGGCGCTAAAGCGTAGCCGCATCGTCTTCGGAATTTTTCCATGGTCGCCCCGCTGAAAGTCGGTCTTGCCGGGCTTGGCACTGTCGGCACGGCCGTGATGCGCCTGCTCGAGCGCCAGCGCGATGTGCTGCCCGTCTCCTGCGGGCGGCCCATTGAGGTTGTTGCGGTTTGCGCGCGCGACAAATCCAAAAAGCGCGATATCGATCTTAGCAACGTGCGCTGGTTCGACGATCCGGTCGCGCTTGCGCGCGACCCGCAAATCGACGCCTTCGTTGAGCTGATCGGAGGCGAGGGGGATCCCGCCAAGAGTGCCGTCGAAGCGGCGTTGTCGAACGGCAAGGCTGTTGTCACCGCCAACAAGGCATTGCTTGCCCGGCACGGCAGTGCGCTTGCCGCACTGGCCGAGCGTCATCGGGTTGCGCTGAACTTCGAGGCGGCGGTCGCGGGCGGC
>DATAIA010000009.1:0-2287 GCA_036262895.1 Xanthobacteraceae bacterium | reverse complement strand
GGTTCCGAACAGATGGCGTTGGGCCATCTGACTCTTCAATTGCGGCTGACTCATCCGATAGACTCCTTATCTCAGGCGGCGGGTTTGACAATCCGCACGCGTACCCGCTGCGGTCGTTGCTCGACAATTCTTATCTCCGGCGGAAGATTGAACGACAACTCAACATTGTGATCCCCCGCTGACATACCGTGCAGATCTAAGTAGACATTCTCCGCTGTCAAATCCAGTTTTTCAACGACACTTTTGGGTCCGGCGAGCCGGAGCTTAACCCATTGCGGTGAAATCGTGTACGCCCCTTTGAAGTCCTTTGCCTGGACCTCGACTCGATCAAATTCTCGAACGATCTGCTGCTCCTCAACATTGACGGCTACCTCGACCTGGTCTGGTGATATGGTGAGCGGTTTACCGTCGGTAGTAAGACGCACTTTTCGCTTGATAGTGCTTCGGCTATCCTCGATATCGACAGATATTGTGTCGATCGTCGACAATCGCTTTACTTCTTCGGCCGGTCCCTGCACCGAAACTGTCCTGGGGTTCGCCGAGGTCTCGCCAATCATGTAACCCGCGGCGGGCTTGCCGGAAAGCCGCACAGTGACCGCGAGCGTTCGTTTAACCACCGGTTCCAGGCGAAGATGAATGACCGGCGGCGTTATTCTGCCGATGGCCACGCCGCGCGGCACATTGAAATCATCGGCGCCCAGGGGAAAACTCGCCGAGCCCGACTTAGCTCCGCCAAGGTCCAGTGAAAGCTTCAGCGTTTGCGAATCGAGGGTGGACACTAAAGTCCGCGGGCCCATAAGCCGTAACACCACATAATCGATGCGGTTGTCCATCACCATCAGATCTTGCGGAATGTTACGAAATTCCACGGGCACTTCTATCGCCCGCTCGGTGTCGCGGTGTCCCGCCAACCAAAGTCCCAGGGCGATGATCAACGCAAGCACCTTGAGTCCGAAATTGCTTCCCGACCACGAAACGACGCGTTCCCAAACTTGTTTCATGCTTTGATCAAGTCCTGAAGCGCCAAGCGCAGCCGCGCCCCGTCAATGTTATCCGTCACATTTCCACTAACGACCAAAGCGACCGTTCCTTCTTGCTCAGAGATAATAATCGCGACACAGTCGGTCTCTTCGGTCACACCGAGCGCAGCCCGATGTCGCGTGCCCCAGGTTTTTCGCAGGTTCGGGTTCGTGCTGAGCGGTAAAAGGCAGCGCACAGCAGTTACCCGGCCCTTTTGTACCACCAGTGCGCCGTCATGGATCGGCGAATGGGGTGAAAAAACACTCTCCACCAGTTCCCGGCTTACGCGAGCGTCAAGCCGCGTACCGATTTCCATATACTCGTTCAAGCCTACTTCTCTCTGTATGACGATAAGACCGCCAATGCGCTTTTCCGCCAACGACATTGCCGCTTGAACGATCTCTTCGAAAATATCCTCGCGTCGTTGCACCATGCGCTCACCACCGGTGAAAAGCGGCGTGGTGCCTACCTGGGTCAATGCGCGCCGAATGTCACTTTGAAAGATGACGATAATGACAAGAATAATCGAGCCGAGAAAATTATCGAGAATCCAGTTCAGCGTAAACAGGCCGAGCGCCCTTGACGATACATAGGCCACCAGAATCACGGCCAAGCCGATGATCATCTGCATGGCACGGCTGCCCCGAACGATTTGCAGAGCTCGATAAACGAGAAAGGTGATGATGCCGATGTCCAGCGCGTCCTGCCAACGGATCTGCCGGATGAACTCTAGCATCGTCAGGCCGGCAGCGGAGAATAGCCGAAGCGAATGGCATCGGCAATTTTTACCGCCTTGGCGGTTTCTGCGACATCGTGGGCCCGGATGATGTTCGCTCCGGCGAGCACCGAAGCGACGGCGGTCGCCAAGCTGCCCTCCACTCGATCGAGCGGTTCCGCATTCAAGATTCTGCCAATAAACGCCTTGCGCGACGTGCCCACGAGCACAGGCTGACCGAGAGCCGCAATCATCGGGAGGCCGCGCAAGAGCTGTAGGTTGTGCTGCAGGGTCTTGCCGAAACCAATCCCGGGATCGATCACGATCATCCCTTGGGCAATGCCGGCGTCCATCGCTGTGTAAAGCTGCGCGGCGAGAAAATCGCGCACTTCACGGACGACGTCGTCATATTTCGGCTCCCGTTGCATTGTCCGGGGCGTACCCTGCATGTGCATCAGCACCACAGGCACTTTCTCCGCGGCAATCATTGCAGCCATCGCCGGATCGAAACGCAGCGCGCTGATGTCATTCACGACGTCCGCACCAGCATTT
>DATAIA010000008.1:0-2488 GCA_036262895.1 Xanthobacteraceae bacterium | reverse complement strand
CCTTATCGGCGCCCGCCTTTACATACATGTGAGCGTCAGGACGATTCCCCGTACCCCACTGCTCCTCTTTGCGGTCACAGAACATGCGCACGGGAGCCCCTGCCTTCTTCGACAGGTGCGCCGCGACCGCGCCGGGATTGCTCGCGCCGAACTTCGCTCCGAAGCCGCCGCCCATGTACTCCGTAAAAACGCGAACCTTGGTCTTGGGCAAGTTGAAGATCTCGGCCAGTTCGTCGCGCACGCTCATTGTGCCTTGGGTAGAGGCGTACACGGTTAAGCCATCCGGTTTCCAATCGGCCACTAGACCGTGGGTCTCTAAGGCAGAGTGGGTTTGCACCTGGGTGCGGTACTCAGCCTCGATCACCGCCGCAGACGCGGCGAAGCCCTTTTCGACGTCACCCTTTGCACCGGTGTCGTGGCGGCCGCGATTGGGACCGCGTACGTTACCTTTTTGCGGGACACTGCTTGCGCCGCCGCCTCCTCCCGCAGTGGCCTTTTCCCCGGCAGGGCCGGGAAACACCAGAGGGGCATTGGGCTCGCGCGCTTTGTGGCGCTCGACCACGAACGGTTTTGGCTCATACTGCACCTTGACCAGCCGCGCGGCTTCCAGTGCGCCGGCAGGAGTGGTCGCGGCCACCGCCGCGATCGGCTGCCCGGCGTAGCGGACTATGGGATAGCGGGACGGAATCTCCTTCGATTTGTCTTCGAGTTCCGCCTGATCCAGCACAGTCTGCAGTACATGCACGGCCTTCACGCCAGGATACTTTTCGGCTGCGGATGTATCGACGGAAACGATCTTCGCATGCGGAACCGTGGCGTTCACGAAGCGTGCATAGAGCATCCCGGGCAGGTGGATGTCGCTGGGATACTTCGCCGCGCCTGAGACCTTTAGCGCTCCATCGTAGCGGGGCACCCGCTTGCCGATCACCTTCAGTTCGGAATTTGGCGGCAGTTGCGGCGGCTCGTCAGCGGGTACGTTGCGCGCGATCTTCTTCACTCCCTCGCGCGAGCCCGGAATCCCAATCAGCAATTCAGCGCTGCGGCTGTCGGGGGGAGGGGAGGTCTCCTGCGCTTTCTTCTGCACGGTCTTGGATTCATCCTTAACGTCTTTCTTCTTCTGCTGCTGTTGCGTCTCCTGAGCTATCGGAGTCATGGCTTACGCTCCTTTCCGCGAACGGGCTGTTGCCAGCACCGCTTCCACAACTTTGGGGTAGGTGCCGCACCGGCAGATATTGCCGCTGATGGCTTGCTGCACGTCGGCAGCAGCAGGATTGGGATTGCGCTCGAGCAGGGCAGCGCAACTCATCACCATCCCGGGCGTGCAGTAGCCGCATTGCATGCCATCGTGCTCGACGAATGCCGCCTGAACCGGGTGCAGGTGCTCGGGATTGCCGAGTCCTTCGATGGTGGTGATCTTCCGGTCGACCGCATCTAGCGCAAAGGTCGTGCAGGAATTTACCGGCACGCCGTCGAGCATGACCGTACAGGCCGAACAGGATCCACGATCGCAGACAATCTTGGTGCCGGTCAGGTGAAGTTCGTGACGCAGCGCCTCGGCCAGTGTCGTTCGCGGCTCCAGCGAAACGTGTTTCACGGCTCCATTGATGTTCAGAGCGACGCTGGTGGCGTCTGGTCCGATCACGTTGGAAGGTGGTTCCGAGGCTTGGCCTAGCAGACCAGAGTTCAGCACCGCAGTGCCGGTTGCGGCCACCCCCGCGCCCTTGAGGAACGAGCGGCGCGAGAAGCCGAGGGAGTTGTCGGGGGGGGATGATTTGTGTTTCGCCATGAGACCTCCACCAAGAGCTTGGGAAACATTCTATTCCGCTCTACTCTGGGTTTCCACCCCTGCGAGCGTTTTGCTTGGAATCACCGCCTAAGAAGGGCGAGGTCCTTGCCGTGTTTTTCCCAGCTCCACATCCGCGCAGTGGTTTGGATCGGAAGAGGGAATCCGAGTTGATGGGCCAGCATGCAAACCTGTCCGCGGTGATGCGCCTCGTGAGAAATCATGTAAGTACACATGGCGGCTCCCGGGCGCCACGGCCTCGACCAGCCGTCTCGGAGAAAACTGGGGACGCGCTCTGCAGAACCGCTGAGCGCATCGCTCATCATTTCGCAGCAGCGGGCGGCACTCTCGGCCAGTGCCGAAGCTGCCTGGTTTTGTGTACAGCCGTTGCGATCCAGGCGAGCGGGGGTTTTCAGATGAGGAGCGGAGAGGCGCAGCCATTTACAACGAACGTTATGAATGTGAGTAAAAATTGCAGCGATCGTTCGAGTTCCTCTGCCCGACGGCTTGGCGAGCCAGGCGCGTGGATCGAGACGCTCCAGGAGGAGTTGGTTTACCCGCTCGTTCAGCGCATAGGCTTGCACCATCTCGTCGGCGAACGCTCCGGGATCTCGGCCGACGGAGCGCTGGGCACCCGCCAATTTTCCTCCGTTGGCCGGGGCATGCTTCTGCGTTTTGGAGTTTTTCATAAGCTGAGAGGCTCAC
>DATAIA010000007.1:0-10295 GCA_036262895.1 Xanthobacteraceae bacterium | reverse complement strand
AATCCATGATTGTTGCTCGCCAACGCTGATCGATCATCGGGGTTCCAGCAGACTTTAGGACCTCGTTTGTCTCCCTATCCCCGCGCTCATCTGCCGCACATGTGTGTTCCCGCGCGCCTCATCTCTGCCGCATCCCACGTGAATGAGAGCCCAATTTTCGAATTCAAGGGAGGGATCATGGGATTCGGACCATTGGTGGGCCTGTCGCTCGTCTTCACCGTCTCGACAGGCCCAGGGGCGCTTTCGCCTATTGATCCGAGCACGAATGACGCAGAAACACATCTGACGATCCGTCAGAAAGCGGCAATCATCCGCCCGCTCATCCGTTTCGCCAATGATTGTATCGTGCAAGCCGTCTCTACGAGCCCGCAACTGAAACAATCAATCAAGGCCGGCACCATCGGAGATCTCATAGTCGATTCCATGTCTCACTGCGATACCGCAATGCGCACCATGATCGATCAGCATGATCGACTGTTTGGATCAGGTACCGGGGAGGCCTTTTTCATGGGGCCTTATCTTGATGCGCTTCCGGCGACGGTGAACAAACAAATCAAAGGCAAGGAAAGTAACGCCGACCGATAGGTTACTCACGGCAAGGGAACCGACCTACTGCCGAACGATCTCGACGATGCGCATCGTCGTCGGGTCAACGATCACCACCTGATTTTGCGCCACCGTATACCGGTAGAGTTTTGCCCCCGGCACATCGGCTGCAACGTTGTCGGGCCACGAATAAAGCTCGGTCGATGCGGGAATCTGCGCTCCTACCGAAAGCGGAAGATCCGCCGGCGGCGGCGTGCGCACCTTATCCTTCTGACTGGTCACGCTCTGATAGATTGTCGTGCGTTGTTGCGGCGTCAGATCCAAGGGCGATGGGGCTCCCCCGCTCCCAAATTGCGCGCCGGCAGACCCGATTCCACAGATCAGAGCCATCGTCATAAACGCTAACCGGGTAAGCGCCCTCATCGCTGCCTCCTGTCGACCAGCTCGGGCAACGGACAACACCTCCGTTGGGTTTCCTAAAAGAAATTGCGAACGAATACGGCTCCAATACCGATTGCTACCCCGCTAAGATCAGTTCGGCTGCCACAATAGTTTCCGCAAATTAGTAAGTTTTGAGCTTTTCCCTCAAATCGATTTCAAGACCCGTCCGGTAATCTGCGACCATGAACACGTCGCATGCGGCCACACTAATGCTTGCGCTTCTGTTCGCTGTCGCGGCTTTACCCTCCCCGGCCGGCGACGACGTCCGCGGGTGTGGCATGCCGCTGGTTATGGATCCCGGTTTGCGCGCAAGCATTGAGCGATTTGATCGTCATCAGTCCCCGACGGCGGCCAAGCTCTGTACCGCTTTTCTCAATTCGGATCTGATTGCAGCGCGACTGAAGGGCTGAGCTTCAGCCGCGTTTCGCTTCCATGAGTCAGGCTCCCACGTGTAACATCCTCACCTCCGACGCAAGCGTGTCCTTTAGGACACGCTCGGGCGGCCATCCACTAGATGTCGTGCTTTCGCCCTTGACCCCCACGAGACTGCACGGCACGTTCAGGTTGCTGAGGAGGCATCAACATGGTCGCTCGCAACCATCGTTTCACCGCTGCCATTGCCGCATGTGTTGTTTTCGTGTCGTCCATCGCTCCGGCAGGCGCGGCGAACCTGCTGGAATTAAATTTCTGGCTTTCGGGACCGCGCTATGACGGCGTCATTCCGCCCTGCGATACTTCTTTTGCCTTGAGCACGATCCAACATCGCTTTGCGACGAAGGAAGGCCGATTCTGGCAATCGGGGCTGCGTATCGAAGGATTTGAGCGCATCCATGAAGTCGCGTTCCGGCCCTGGGCACCCCACACCGTTCCACGCCGTTTCTGCAGTGGCACTGCCTTCACGTCCGATGGCAAAAAACGCCGGGTGGATTACTGGATTGGCGAAGACACCGGCATGATCGGAGGCAATTGGGGTGTCGAGTGGTGCGTGGCCGGTACCGATCGCAACTGGGCCTATAATCCATCGTGCAGAATGGCCCGTCCCTGACGAAACGGTTCCACATCAGACGGTCTAAGCACCGCTTGTGAAGTAAACCTGTTTTGTTCATGTATGTTCTTGTAATGTTCCAAATCTGAAGCTAACCTCCTCGCCGTTCAACCATTGGTATGGGGGTTCTTATGGTTCAGACCGCTTTTCGTGTAGCCGCATTCTGCGCCCTCTCCGCCCTGCTTTCCTTAGGGTCCGCCGCGGCACAAACCGCTGAGCAGGCAGGCAAGCGCCAGAACGAGCCCGGTCAGTTCGATTTCTATGTGCTTTCGCTGTCGTGGTCCCCGTCATTCTGCGATGCCGGAGGAGATCGCGCAAAGCAGCAACCGGAATGCGGTGAGCGACCGTATTCCTTCATCGTGCATGGCCTCTGGCCGCAATACGACAAAGGATTTCCCGAGTTTTGCCAGGTTCCGGCGCCGCGTCTTGATCGCAATATTGTCTCGTCCATGCTTGACCTGATGCCGGCCCCACGCCTGATCTTCCACGAATGGGACCGCCACGGCACCTGCTCAGGCATGCCCCCAAGGGCCTATTTCGAGACGATCCGCAAGGCGCGGGCCGTTGTGAAAATTCCGAGCGAATATGTTGATGTCAAAACTGAATTGACCGTCACGCCCGATGAGGTCGAACAGGCCTTTATCAAGGTCAATCCAGGCCTGCCGAAAGATGCGATTGCGATTGGATGCGACAACCGCCGCCTGCGGGAAATCCGGGTTTGCATGAGCAAGGAACTGGCCTTCCGATCCTGCAAGGAAATTGAACAGCGCAGTTGCCGCCGCGACAAGCTCGTCATGCCGCCGGTTCGCGGAGGCTGATGACCGAGCTTGCAGAAAGTTTTGGCTTTGACCTTCGCTTGGCGAGCTCGCAGTCAAATAGGTTGCGAATGTCAAATCCACTCCATTAGAGCATGATCCGGAAAAAGCCTGCACCCGTGAAGGCGGGTGTGGGAACCGGTTCCCTCCGGACAAACGCAAAGCGTTTGCCCAGGAATCATGCTCAAACAAAAGGATAGAGTGCGATCGTGATTCAATCTTTTTTCATCGCGCTCTAGCCACTGCCATTGAATTATCGTCACGCCTACCACGCAGGGAATTTCGCCGATGTCATCAAACACATCGTGCTGTCGCGCGTCATCGTGCACTTGCGGGAAAAGCCCGCTGCATTTCGGATCATCGATACCCATGCCGGTACGGGGAAAACCAATCTTTCCGGGGCCGAAGCAAGCCGCACGGGAGAATGGCGCAACGGCATTGGCCGGATCTTCGATGCGGCGTTCACGCCGAATGTTGAAAGCCTGCTGCAGCCCTATCTCGATGCGATCAAACAATTCAATCCTCGCGGCAACCTGCTGATCTATCCGGGTTCGCCGATGTTGGCCTTGAGCTTGATGCGCGCGCAGGATCGGCTCCTCGCCTGCGAGCTTGAGCCGGTTGCGGCCGCGGCACTGACAAAACAATTGCGCACAGACAAGAGAGCAAAGGCTGTGACAATCGATGGCTGGACGGCGTTATCCGCCTATGTGCCGCCAGTCGAACGGCGCGGCGCCGTTCTGGTTGATCCGCCTTTCGAGCAGCCCGGCGAGCTCGATCGGCTCGCAGAAGGTCTTGCCGACGCTTACCGGAAATGGACCACCGGCACCTATTTGCTGTGGTACCCGATCAAGAATCCGCGTGAGATTGATGCTTTTGCGCGCAAGATCACCAAATTAGCGATCCCCAAGGTGCTCCGGATCGAGGCGATGGTTCATGAGCCGCGCGATATCGACCGGCTCAACGGCACCGGGCTCATTGCGGTCAATCCACCTTGGATGCTGGAAAGCGAGCTCTCGATGCTGCTGCCACCGCTTGCTTCAGCAATGGCCGACAATGGACGCAGTGGGTTCCGGGTGGACTGGCTCACGCGCGAAAAATAATGCTGCGAGTTCACGCTTTTGCTGCGCACGGGTTTAAACTTTCAAATTGGGGAGCCTCAATCGATCGGCTGAGCGCGATGATTCAACCTATTTTCACCACGCTCTAATGGGGCAAACATTGGGCAAGGAGAATCCCGATGGCAATGACGGGTACGGTCAAATTTTTCAACGGCGAGCGTGGCTATGGTTTCATCAAACCCGATGACGGTGGGCGCGATGTTTTTGTCCATATCACCGCAGTTGAGCGGGCGGGGCTTAAGGGCTTGAACGAAGGTCAACGGATCAGCTTCGACGTTGAACCAGACAAAAAGGGCAAGGGCCCCAAGGCCGTCAATCTGGTCGTCGGCGCATAGTTCGATGCGCCGCAGCCACCTGGTGGCGGGTGGCCGAAAACCAATTCCGATATCATTTGGAAGTGGCTCAGCTTTGGCTTAAGTTCGCGGCCTCAAGTTCAACCAGTACGCTTCAGTCCAACTTCCTGCACTGAGCTGGAAATACGAGTAACTCGCCATGATGATTTTACGGAATGCTCCTGCGTCCCCCTACGGCCGCAAGATACGGATCTCCGCAGCTCTCCTCGGCCTCGAAAATGAACTCAAGATCGAGCCCGCCGATACCAATGATGCATCCGATACGCTGCGGCAGCAGAATCCGCTCGGCAAAATCCCGGTGCTGATTATTGAGGATGGGACGGCGCTCTATGACTCGCGCGTGGCCGTTGAGTATCTCGATCATCGCGCCGGCGGAGGCAAGATCATCCCAAGTGCACCGAATGCGCGCTTCGCTGCATTGCGGATGCAAGCCCTTTGTGACGGCATCGCGGACGCAGCCCTGCTGCGCATCTATGAAAAACGATGGCGTTCACCTGAACATTACGAACAGAAATGGCTTGACCATCAGAGCGGCAAGATGACCCGCGCGCTTGCATCGCTTGAAGCCAACTCGCCCGCTCTTTCAGGAACACCCCATATTGGCCAGATCGCGCTCGCCTGCGCTCTCGGCTACCTGGATCTTCGCTTCGAAGGATATTGGCGCGCAGATCACCCACGCCTCGTCGCGTGGCTCGACAGCTTTGCCAATGCTGTGCCCGCTTTCGCCGCGACCCGGGCCACCCCCTGAGAGCCAGGCAATCGCGCCACGCTTGATTTCCTCATGGTTCGAGACGCACGCATCAATCTTGGGCTTACCCGCGATTGATCGGCGGCTGTCTCGAACCATTAGGGCCAGCATCATGCTCGAATTTAAAACCTGTAATTGACACCGAGCCGGAACACATTCGACTCAAAGCCGTTGCTTTGACCGGTCAGAATGTAACTGTGCGAGGCGAGATCGACGTAGAGATACTCAGCCTTGGCTGACCAGTTAGGCGTCAACCCAACCTCGACACCCGCGCCGGCAGCCCATCCGACATGCGTTGCGGTTTCGGTCAAACCGCCGAACTCCACCCGGCCTTCGCCGAGCGCAAGACCCGCTGTGAGATAGATCAGGATGTTGTTGAACGCGACACCGCCGCGGCCACGCAGCGTTCCGAACCAAGGATTGGAAAATTTGAAGCTGGCGAACGTGTCATCGGCTGCGGAGCCCTGAAAGTCCCCTTCGAGACCCGCAACGACCGGCCCGAATTGCCAGAGATAGCCGGCCTGCACGCCGCCGGCGACGCCGGACGGACTGGTCGGGAAATTGGTCACATCCCCCCATTGGTAGCCGAGATTAAACCCGGCATAAGCGCCCCCCCAGTAGTATCCGGGAGCGTTGTAGGGCGCTTGAGGGGCCGCACCACGCGAAAAATCGGCCGCAGTTGCAGGAGCGCCCGCAAGCACAATTGCCAGGGCTGCCCCAGCCAGAAAAATCTTATTCATCCCGTCCTCCGACTAACCAATGACTGCCCCATCCGCGTTTTTCGACAGCTCTGATGTCCGAGAGGTGCCACTTGTTTCCGCGTGCCAATTATCTGGGGATTTTGGAGTTAATCGCAGGTGAATCATCGTTAGAATACGATGTGTTATGCCTAAGAGATCGTTCACAAGGATGCTGATCTTCATCGATGATTCACCATGCACATCGATGACCGCTGATGACCATCGTCGCAAAACGAGCTGATTTGTTCCGATGACAGACCGCGGAAATTGCCATAGGACCAAGTTCGCAGCAGCGCGAGCGGCGAGATACGCAAACTGGAAGCCAATGCTTCCGGAAGATGCTTCAGGATCGTGATTGTAATGAACTCAAGTAACCAGACCGCGCGACAGCCGATTGCACTTGTCACTGGCGGAGCAAGACGCATCGGACGCGCGATTGTACTTGCTTTGGCCGACGCGAACTACGCAGTTGCAATCCACGCGCATCATTCTGCCACTGAAGCTCAAACGCTTTGCGCCGAGATCAAACAACGCGGCGGCCGGGCAATAACAGTTCATGCTGATCTTGCAGATCATCTTTCGCTCGAGGCCATGATAGCGACCGCCTCGAAGGAGCTCGGGGCGCTGACGCTTCTCGTCAATAATGCGTGCGAGTTCGAGGCAAACGAGTTCGGCACACTCGACCATAAGCTTTGGAACCGGCACTTTGCCGTCAACCTGTCGGCTCCGATATTTCTCGCCGAGGCGTTTGCCCGTCAGGCCCCGGCCGGGGCCGATGCATCGATCGTTAATATCCTGGATCAGCGCGTGCTAAAGCTTACGCCGCAATTCTTTTCCTACTCGCTGACCAAGAGCGCGCTTCACACGGCCACAACAATGCTTGCGCAGGCACTGGCACCCCGGATCCGCGTGAATGCAGCGGCGCCTGGACCAACGCTCGAAAGCTCGCGTCAGGACGCGGCGGACTTCGCCAATCAGTCAGCAGCCGTTCCGCTGGGCCACGGGCCAAAACCGCAGGAAATCGCCGATGCCGTGCTCTACCTGGCGCGTGCGCGCAGTGTCACCGGCGAAACCATCGCCGTTGACGGTGGCCAGCATATCGCCTGGCAAACACCCGACGTTTTGGGCATCCGGGAATAGCGTCACTGAACTCGCATAGGATCGTTCGCTGCGTCTGGTTCTTGGTCTGGTTCTTGGTCTGGTTCTTGGCGCAATGACGTCCTACCTTTTGATCATGTCGGATACGAAAAAAAACCTCGAGCCTGAGATCGACCTCAACGACGAGGACGAGGAAGCAACCCTGCTTCCGTCCGCCGATGAGATCATGCTCGAATCCGAGGATCCCGCAACCATACCGCTGGCGAACGGCCGGGCGGCGATTGCGCGATACGCCAAGCACGCACCGGGCGCCCCTGGCGTCTATCGCATGATCGATGCGAACGATCAGGTGCTCTACGTCGGCAAAGCCAAGAATATCCGTAAGCGCCTCGCGTCCTATCTGCGGCCGCAGGGACACACGATGCGCATCGCGCGGATGATCGCAACCACCGCGTCGCTGGAATTTGTCTTAACCTCGACCGAGACTGAAGCGCTGCTACTCGAGGCCAATCTGATCAAACGATTGCGGCCGCGCTTTAACGTGCTGCTGCGCGATGACAAATCGTTTCCCTACATTCTGATTACCGACGGACCGGCTTCGCAGCTTCTCAAACATCGTGGCGCACGCAATCGGCCGGGCAGCTATTTTGGCCCGTTTGCTTCGGCGCAGGCGGTCCACCGCACGATTAATGCACTCGAACGGGCATTTCTTGTTCGCTCCTGCTCGGATGCGGTGTTTGAGAGCCGCACACGGCCGTGTTTGTTACATCAGATCAAGCGATGCTCGGCGCCGTGCACCAACGAGATCGCTCCGGGCGATTATGCTGTGCTTGTCAACGAAGCAAAGGCGTTCCTTTCAGGCAGAAGTCGCGCCGTCAAAGATGAGCTTGCAGCCGAAATGGAGAAGGCCTCGGCAGCGCTCGATTTCGAGCGCGCTGCGGTCTATCGCGACCGTCTCGCGGCTTTGTCCGCAATTCAAGCGCACCAAGGGATCAATCCCCGCGGCGTGGAAGAGGCTGACGTGTTCGCCCTCCATCAGGAAGGCGGCTTTAGCTGCGTTCAGGTGTTTTTCTTCCGCACCGGTCAGAACTGGGGCAACCGCGCGTATTTCCCCCGCGCGGATCGCTCGCTTTCACCTGAAGAAGTCTTGGGATCCTTCCTCGTCCAGTTCTATGACGATAAGCCCTCTCCGCGCCTCGTTCTTATCTCGCACGAGATGGAGGACCGCGCGCTGATTGCGGAAGCCTTGGCGATGAAAGGCGGTCGCAAAGTCGAGGTTTTGGTTCCGCAACGGGGCGAGAAGAAAGAACTTGTCGACCATGCATTTGCCAATGCGCGCGAAGCGCTCGGTCGCAAACTTGCCGAGACCTCATCTCAGCAAAAATTGCTCGCGGCGCTGACTGAGGCGTTTACTTTGCCGAAGCAGCCGCAACGGATCGAAGTTTACGACAACAGCCATATTCAGGGCAGCAACGCGGTAGGCGCGATGATTGTCGCCGGCGTCGAAGGGTTTCAGAAAAACCAATACCGCAAATTCAACATCCGATCGTCGGACCTCACGCCCGGCGATGACTATGGCATGATGCGCGAGACGCTGACGCGGCGCTTCAAACGGTTGCTCAGCGAGGCGCCGCAAGGCGAACCATCCGAAGCGCACGCTCCCGGTGATGACGGCAGCGAGACACCCTGGCCCGACCTTGTGCTGATCGATGGCGGTCTCGGCCAATTGAATGCCGCGCGCGAAACGTTGAGCGCTCTGGGCATCACCAACCTGCCGCTGGTCGCGATCGCCAAAGGTCCCGAGCGCGACGCCGGGCGGGAAACTTTCTTTATGCCCGGGCGAGACCCCTTCAATCTGAAACCCCGTGACCCGGTCCTCTACTTTGTCGAGAGATTGCGCGATGAAGCCCATCGGTTTGCGGTCACTTCACATCGCCAACGGCGCAAGCGCGACATCCGCGAAGCCGGCCTCCAGGAAATCCCAGGGATCGGCCCGGCCCGGAAACGTGCCCTGCTGCGTCATTTCGGCACGTTGCGGGCCATCGAACGCGCCTCGGTGGCAGACCTCGGACACGTCCCAGGCATCGACGCCGAAATGGCGCGCAAGGTGTACGATTTCTTTCACGAAACCCGCCGTTGACCGGTTGTCCCGCTTTTCCGATGCCCGCCACAGGTCCGTATCGCGGGAAACAATCATCAGAAATGCGCCCCACCCGGTTGACGCCTCCACAACCGAAGTGTTTCCCTCTACCTCATGACCATGGCAAACTCCGCCGCCCGGGGCCGGCCTTTGACCCTGCCCAATATCCTGACCTACGGCCGCATCGTCGCCGTGCCGGCGGTCGTGGCGTGCCTATTCTGGTCGGATATTTTGGGCGGTCCCCTCTGGCTGCGATGGGTTGCACTGGCAATTTTTATTGCAGCAGCCATTACCGATTTTTTTGATGGCTATCTCGCCCGTATCTGGCAGCAACAATCAGACTTCGGCCGCATGCTTGATCCGATCGCCGACAAGCTTTTGGTGGGATCATGTCTGCTGATGCTTGCGGCAACCGACACGATCCGTGGCTGGTCGTTGTGGGCGGCAATCGTCATCCTCTGTCGCGAGATCCTGGTTTCCGGCCTGCGTCAACATCTGGCGGAATTGCGCGTTAGCATTCCGGTGACGCGGCTCGGCAAATGGAAAACGGCTGCCCAACTCGTTGCGGTGGGATTTCTGCTTGCCGGCGAAGCCGGTGACCAGATTATTCCGATCATCACGTCAATCGGACTGACCTTGCTTTGGCTCTCCGCGTTGCTGACGCTATATACGGGATGGGATTATTTCCGGGCCGGCGTTCAGCATCTAATCAGGGAGTGAGCGTGAAGGTTCTTTATTTCGCATGGGTTCGCGAGCAGGTCGGAACGCCTGAAGAGCAAATTGAAGCTCCCGCTGATATCACGACCATTGGGGAGTTGATGAACTGGCTCGCAGGGCGCGGCGAACACTATGCTGCCGCCTTCGCCAACCCGCGCGTGATCCGCGCCGCGATTGACCATACGCACGTCGGACCTGAGTCGAAAATTGCCGGCGCGCGCGAGATCGCTTTCTTCCCGCCCATGACCGGCGGCTGAAACCAATTGGCACGACAATGACCGTTCGATTGCAGCGTGAGGATTTCGATGCCTCAGCCGAAGCAAAAAAGCTGTGCGGTGGGCGTACCGATATCGGTGCTGTCGTGACGTTCACTGGGATTTGTCGCGGCACGGATATGGGCGCCGCGATCGGCGCAATGACGCTCGAACACTATCCCGGTATGGCCGAACGCGAGCTGGGCGCTCTATGCGTCGAGGCCCGCAGACGCTGGTCCTTGGACGATGTCTACGCGCTTCACCGCTACGGCCCGCTGCA
>DATAIA010000006.1:0-2183 GCA_036262895.1 Xanthobacteraceae bacterium | reverse complement strand
CGGACAAAGTCCATGGCCGCCAAACATCAAACTGCGCGTTGTGTGAGTGGCGGGCATCCGACACCTCTCCGTCGCTCGGCGTGACGGAAGAGAAGTCAAGGATCGACAAGCAGCTATTCTCATTGTCGAGGCAGAAACGCTTATTCGAATGGGAGAGCAGCGCCGACATTGTGAGACGCCGGCTTCACAGCGTTGGAAGCCCGAAACGCTTTATAAAGCGGTCGCAAGTCCGTCAAAATGACGGTTCGATATTGCTGTCGTGTGACTACGGGCCGGTTCTAAGCAGACGGCGCTTTCTTATTCGAGAATGGGACGGAGTCTGGGCGTGCCAAGGTTGCCCATCGGCACTTAAACACCATGGCCCGTCGGTCGTTGCGCCCCTCGCAAAAACGCCGCCTCGGCTCCATCCTTGCAGCGGCCTCATAAGGCGGGGACCGAAGGACGCCAGAACAGCGCCGAGGCTCCAAGTACCAACTCTCAGATCGCATGCACGGGCGCAAGGAACTCAGCGCGACTTTCAAATCCAGCAAATGTATTGAGAGCTATTTCGGCTTTAGGCCAGCGGCTGATATTAGCCGGTCTGCTCGCCACCCTGCGTTGTCTGCAAGCGTGCTACTTTTCAGATCAAATTCATCGCTACGCGGCGCCAGGTTTCCACCTTCGTCCTCCCATCTATCAATCCCCTTGCCGGCGGATGAAGCTCGCCTGTGAGGCTTTCCTGCCTCATCGTTTCTGCCGGACGAAGATTTGCGATTCGCGGTCATGTACGCTCCTTTAAGGCGCGTCACCTACGCCAGTCGGCACGCGCACAACGGCGCAGACGCGATCGCTGTATGTGGGGTTCACGCCCACAAATTACATCATTGCCCGACGAAAAGTGACGCGGACGGCGGCTTATCTTGGTTGGCCCAGCAGTAATCGTGCGTGGTCGCCCCGCATAGCTTCAGCGTTACCCGATGATGCAACAGAAAGACAAACTGCACGTTGTGCTCAGGCGGCGTCAGCCGTTCCTCCCTCCAACCGGATCGAACAGACGATGAGAAACGCAGCTATTCTGATCGTCGAGGCAGAAGCGCTCATTCGAATGGAGAGCGCCGACATCGTGACAGACGCCGGCTTCACAGCGTTGGAAGCCGGAAATGCTGATGACGCGGTCAGAATACTGGCCACACGAAGCGATATTAGGGCTGTGTTCGTGGAGACAAAAATATCAGGGTCGATAGACGGGTTAACGCTGGCGCACGTCATACGTGATCGTTGGCCGCCGGTTCATCTGATCCTGACGTCCGGGCTAAGCGTCATGGACGAAAACGAATTGCCGGAAAATGCGGTTTTTATACCGAAACCCTATAGCTCCGAGCAGGTTACAGCGGCGCTTCATGCGCTGTTCTCGTATCAGCCGGAGCGCATTCGCGGTGTATCTCGCCAGTACCAATGGTGGTTGCAATCTGCTCAATCCGCCCTCGGAACAGTTTGAGGCTGTTGCCGAGCATTAGGTGCGACGCAGAAACCGTGCTAGACTATGCAGTTCATCAACTCACTGTATTGCTGGGTGCGACTTTCGCTTCGCGAGTCCCCAGTCTGTAGAAAGGGGCAGCCATGGCTCCCCGCTTATCTTCATCCAACGACGTATCTTTGAACCTCGCCCTGGCGGTTATCGCCTCCTCCACGGCGCCGCTGCTTCTTATCAATGGCGATGACCTGACGCTCATTGCGGCCAGCAAGTCGTACTACCGCGCCTTTCAGATCGATCCTGCCACCGCATCGGGTACAGCTCTTCACGCGCTTGGCGCAGGCGAGTGGGATGTGCCGCAGCTCGCGTCACTCTTGCGAGCCACAGCGGCCGGATATGCCCACGTCGATAATTATGAGATCGACCTTTGCCGGAAAGGCCAGGAAGACCGCCGCTTGGTTCTGAATGCCGAAAAGCTCGATTACGGCAACGATGACAATGTCAGGCTTTTGGTCTCGGTTTCCGACGTCACCGACGCGCGTATTGCCGCAAAACTTAAAGACGAAATGCTGAAGGAAAGAGCGGTCCTGCTTCAGGAGCTTCAGCATCGGGTGGCGAACAGCCTGCAGATTATCGCAAGCGTGCTCATGCAGAACGCCCGTAAAGTACAGTCTGATGAGTCGCGAAGCCACCTCTACGACGCGCATCAGCGCGTGATGTCCGTCGCCGC
>DATAIA010000005.1:0-9688 GCA_036262895.1 Xanthobacteraceae bacterium | reverse complement strand
CCGGCGTTTTTCGATTTCCGAGCAGGTTGCGTTGCGTGAGCATCCATGTCGGCCTCCTTCGAAATCTGAAACCTTGCGAAATCTCAAACCTTGTCGAGCCTAAAATAGCATTCCAATGCGCCGCCGCACTCCGCCCCTTGCTCTCAAATTGAAATAATCGTTTCGCCCGGAAGATGATAGGAGTGGCAGTTGCGCCTGAGGAATAGAATTTCCGAGCAATAAACAGAGCGCACCGGGCTCTCGATCCGCGATATTGCCTGTAATGGTTCAAATCTGAGTGGCCTGATGCTTCAATCCCAAACTCATCATTCACCCCTTGCGTTCCGGCGTTTGGCGTTCGCCAACCTGGCGGCACAATCCGCCGAGCAGATTGCTATCGCCGCGGCGCCCATGGTTGCCGTTCTCTCGCTTGGGGCAGGGACGGGCGAAACGGGGTTTTTAACCGCCGCGCAAACCCTGCCGTTTCTGCTGATGTCTTTTCCGGCAGGCATTCTCACCGATCGGACGTCGCGGCGTGGGCTGATGGTGGCTGCTGAAAGCTTGCGTGCGGGCGCGCTTCTGTTGCTGCCGGTGCTTGCAGCCTATGGTGTGCTTTCGATCTGGCTGCTTGCGGCGTTGGGCTTTGCTGCGGCGACGGGAACGGTTGCCTTTAGTGTTGCTGCGCCCGCGCTTGTTCCCGCCATTGTGCCTCGCGATAAGCTTGCAAACGCCAACGGCTGGCTTGAGCTTGCGCGCAGTGGGGCCTTTATCGCTGGACCGGCGCTTGCCGGGGGTGTAGTCGGTTGGCTCGGCGCATCGCCAACCTTTGTGCTTGCTGCAATTTTCTCAGTGCTGGCCGCATTGTTGCTTCGCGGCTTGCCGGAACCGCCGCGGAGCGTGTCGCCCTCGCGCCATTTTATGCACGATATCCGCGAGGGTGCGGGCTTCACATGGAAACAGCCGTTATTGCGGGCGGTGCTTTTGACGGCAATCGCGTGGAACATTGCCTGGTTCGTGCTTCAGGCAGCCTACGTGCCCTATGCAGTCCATGTCTTGGGGCTTAACGCGTCCGGCATCGGAACAACGCTTGCCACTTGCGGCATCGGGATGATCCTGGGCGCGATCATATCACCGCGGATCGTGAACCTGCTCTCGTTCGGCTGGGCGATTATCTTCGGACCGCTCATTTCTGTCGTTGCGATTGGGGCGATGGTGGCATCGATTTACATCCCATCCCCGCTTTGGGCCGGGCTTTCCATGTTTTTGTTCGGCGTTGGCCCCACTGTTTGGGTGATCAATACCGTGACGTTGCGTCAGGCAGTGACGCCAGGCGGGCTCCTTGGGCGGGTCTCGGCGCTGTTCCTGACTGTGAATGCCGGTGCACGGCCGATTGGAGCCGCGCTCGGCGGCGCCATCGGCGCGCTCTACGGTCCGACGAGCTGCATTGTCGTTGCCGCAATCGGCTTTCTGGTGCAGGTGACGATCATTATTTGCTCGCCGATACGTGAATTGAAACATCTCCCGTCGGCGCAGATTTGATTTTGCGGGTTGGACCTACCCCAGTTTCACGTCGAAGCCGCGCTTCACTGCGGGGCGTGCCATCAAGGTTTCGTACCAGCGCTTCACATTCGGAAAGTCCTTAAGATCAACCTTGTGGCGTTCATGCCGCCAGGCCCAGCCGAGAATTGCAAAATCGGCAATGGAAAGGGCGCCGGCAAAAAATTCATGATCCGCCAGGCGCCGGTCCATGACGCTGTAGAGGCGGTGTGTTTCCGCTGAATATCGTTCAAGGCCATAGCGACGATCCTGCTCGTTCTCGATTTGCAGGAAATGATGCACTTGGCCCGGCATCGGTCCAAAGCCCCCCACCTGAAACATCAACCATTCCCAAACCGGAATGCGGCCCGCCATTTCTTTCGGATAGAACTTGCCGGTCTTCTCGCCGAGGTAAAGCAGGATTGCGCCGGATTCAAATATGCTGACCGGTTTGCCGTTTGGTCCGTCCGGATCGACGATGGCGGGAATTTTGTTGTTTGGACTGATCTTCAAAAATGCAGGATCGAACTGCTCCTTTTTATTAAGGTCGACGATCTTCACATTGTAGGAGAGGCCCATTTCCTCCAAAGCCACGCTGATTTTGCGGCCGTTCGGCGTGTTCCATGTATAAAAATCGATTGCCATTACGCTCTCTCCTCGAAGGGGCAGATTGTTGGATCAGGTGGCGAAAATTTTGATGCTGTCATCAAATAAATCATCAACGGTCATCCGGCGCGGGATCAGTTGCTGCTGCAAGGCATAATCGATGATGAGTTGCAGTGCGGTGCGGTTCGCCTCGATCCCGAATGGAACGAGGTCAGTTCCATTCGCGGTGATGGGGGAACCGGCATCCTTTGCGCGTCGCAGCAAATCATAAAGTTCGCGAATGGCTTGCGGGTTGGTTTGCGCGAGATCGCGTTTGACGACGACAAGGTGATTGACGGGAACAGCTTGATGCTTCGCATACCAGCCTTGGGCGGCATGCTCTGGGTCGGGAATCACGCTTTTGAGGCGCGGATCCTTTGGAATATCGTTGCCGTAAATCGCGGCGTCAATTTCGCCGGCGAGCAGCATTGCCGTCAGATCTTTATCGCTTGTGCTGCGCTCGACCTGCGGTGGATCGCGATATTCCGCAACATGCGCATCTTCGAACGTGATCCATCGCGCGCGATTAACATCCACGCCGTAATCGTCACTTAAGATGCCGCGCACCCACACGCCGGTGGTTTGGCTGTAAGCGCGCACGCCGATCCGTTTGCCGGCCAAATCACTCGGAGCAATTGTTCCGCGTTCAGAGTTGTATAGCATGCAGCCATGCTGAAAACGTCCGAGCATGACTGCAGGTAGAAGTACGAGCGGTTTGCCGTAGGCTTTGGCCTGAAGGAAAGTGACGATCGCCATCTCGCAGACGTCGAAGGCGAGTTCGCGCACCATCGGCTTAAAAGCTTTGCTTGTCGGTTTGATCTCGACGAATTCCAGCGCGATCCGATCGGATTTCACTGCGCCCTGTTTCAGCGGCAGCGTATGCGAATAGCTGCCGAGCATTGTGCGCAAAATTGTCTGTTCGGCGGAGGTCATGCGATGCCCATGCTTAGTGCTTTGGATCAATGCTGTGGTGCCGCATCAAACAGCGGTTTCATCACGGTATAAAGATCCTTTTTCGCTTCAAAGCCAATGCCGGGAATATCAGGCATGCGCACATGGCTATCGACGACGGGACAATGATCGGCAAAGCCGCCAAACGGCGCAAAGACCTGCGGATAGGATTCGTTGCCGCCGAGCCCGAGGCCGACCGCAATATTCAATGCGAACTGATGTCCGCCGTGAGGAACGCAGCGCCGCGGCGACCAACCGTGCGCACGCAACATATCAAGCGTGCGCAGATATTCGACGAGACCGTAAGAGAGCGCCGGATCGAATTGCAGGATATCGCGATCAGGCCGCAATCCGCCGTGGCGGATCAAGTTGCGGGCATCCTGCATCGAGAACAGGTTTTCTCCGGTCGCAAGCGGGCCTGCGTAGCGGGTGGCAAGTGCCGCATGAAGTAGATAGTCGAGCGGATCGAGCGGTTCTTCATACCAACGCAGACCAAATGGTGCGAGCGCATCGCCGTAGGCGAGCGCTGTGTCGAGATCAAATCGCCCATTGACGTCGACGCACAGGCGTTGACCGTCGCCTCCCAGAAGAGCAAGTACGGCTTCGATCCGCTTGAGATCGTCGCCGAGGCTCGCGCCCCCGATTTTTATTTTGACGGTCGAGTATCCCCGATCGAGGTATAGGCGCATTTCTTCCAACAGGCTGCGCACATCTTCTCCCGGATAATAATATCCGCCCGCCGCATAGACCCAGGCCGCCTGATCGGCTTCGCCCTTGCGATAGCGATTCGCAAGCAGGCGCCATAACGGCACGCCTTCTGCCTTGGCAAGCGCATCCCACAACGCCATGTCGAGCACGCCGACCGCGACCGAGCGTTCGCCGTGCCCGCCCGGTTTCTCATTGCGCATCATCGCGTTCCAGGCCTTTGCTGGATCGATCAGTCCGCGCCCATCCTGCAGGTGTTCAGGATTGGCTTCAATCAATCGCGGGATGAACCGCTCGCGCAACAAGCCCTGCGGTGCGTAGCGGCCGTTCGAGTTAAAGCCAAAACCGACGACCGGCTTTCCGTCTCTCTTCACGTCTGTGAAGATCGCGACCACGCTCGCGGTCATGGTCGAGAAATCAATATAGGCGTTGCGGATTGAGGAACTGATCGGAACGACGATGTCTTGAATGCCGGTGATACGCATTGGAATGTTTTGATTGAGAGAGAGACTTGTTATTTTGTTGCCGCGATCAGTTCGACCAGTTGTTTGGTCATTGCGCCATCGGGCTTGGCAATCTCGTCGAGGATCGAGAAATGGTGATGGCCCTTGAGCACGCTGAGTTCGGCCGACACGTCTTTCTTTTTCGCCGCGGCCGCATACTCTTCGGATTGACGTCTGAGTTCGGGCAATTCATCTCCGCCAACGATGATGCGCAGCGCCGGAAGGCCGCTTGAAATATGACGCAGCGGACTGAGAGCTGCCACCTCGGCGGCATCGAGCAGGATCTTCTCGTTGAGATAATTCAATGCAATCGGCTCAAGATCGAAAATGCCGCTGATCGGCATACCGCCGCAAAAGGCAGGATGATCGGCCACGGCTGCAGTGAGATGGCCACCTGCCGACCATCCGCTGACAAACAACTGCTTGCGATTGAAGCCTAGTTCGCCCGATTGGTCGGCGAGATAACTCAACGATGCGCGGATTTCATCGACGAGTTCGGTGAGCCGTACGTCAGGCGTTAAGGTATAGCCGATCAGCGCCACATCGATCCCATGAGCCCGTGGGCCTTCGGCGACAAACGCAAAAGTTTCTTTCTCGTTGCGCTGCCAATAGCCGCCGTGGATGAAGGCAAACAACGGGGCATTTTTGTTGCCGGAGGGGAAATAATCGAGGCGCGCGCGTGGCCGCGGACCGTAACGTAAATCGAGCCGATTGCCGGAGCGTGCGCGAATCATCGCGCTCTGTTCGCGCCAGCGCGCAACCCATTGCGCGCTATCAGCCACCGCAGCGCTGTTGTTGTACGCGGCATCAAGTGCTGGGCGGTCCATACCGCGATAGAGCGCAGTAGAACCAGCGGTTGTTCCGGATGGTAATTGCATTGGGTCCACGGGTGCTGTTTGAGGGGGATGCAACGTGGCTACTCAGCCCGCTGCGTCAGGTCGCCAGGACTATAGCCGTGATGGCCGGTCAATGGGGAGGCGGGGCGTCGAAATTACCACGGGGGGGTGGCCACGCGCGCCCATCCGTCTTCCTCGGCCCATCTTTACCGGCGGCAGGTCGGTCACGAGTGGACAGCCTTTCCCATTTACCAGCCCCAATCACTTCAACGTGTTGGTGATGTTTTTACCAATAATTGATTGATTTGCTTCGATTTTGCGGTCTGATTATGGTCCGCGACCGGTACAAATCAGCCGCCTGGTACTGGCGATTTGTTGCGTTTTACGTTCTAATGACGGGTCCGGGCCCTGTTTGGGGGGAAGTTTTGGCTTGAAAGGCGAAATCTGAGGCGGTCCGCCTGTTTCAGGCGAGGAGCCTTGGCCTTCTCACCGGCTGTACTTACGCGAGGGGCTGGGTTAAAGCCGGGCGCCTAAACCTGTTGGAACCATCCTACTCAGTCTTCGTTCCTGGCTGAATATTGGCTTTTTTGGATATCCTCATGGCTGCGAATACACCGCTTCTGGACGGCATCAAGACTCCTGAAGATCTGCGTCGGCTTGACGAGAGCGCGATGCGGCAGGTTGCCGACGAACTGCGGACCGAAACGATCAATGCGGTCGCGGTGACGGGTGGGCACCTGGGGGCAGGGCTTGGGGTGGTCGAACTGACAGTTGCGCTGCATTACGTGTTCGACACGCCGCGTGATCGGTTGATTTGGGACGTTGGGCACCAAGCCTATCCGCATAAGATTCTGACCGGCCGGCGCGATCGGATTCGCACGCTGCGTCAGGGTGGGGGTCTTTCCGGCTTCACTAAGCGTACGGAAAGCGAATACGACCCGTTCGGTGCGGCGCATTCCTCAACGTCGATTTCGGCCGGCCTCGGCATGGCTGTGGCCCGCGACCTCGATGGACGCAACAATAATGTAATTGCTGTTATCGGCGACGGCTCCATGTCGGCGGGCATGGCCTATGAGGCCATGAACAATGCCGGGGCGATGAATTCGCGGCTGATTGTCGTGCTCAACGATAACGACATGTCGATTGCGCCGCCGGTTGGGGCGATGTCCGCCTATTTGGCGCGCCTGCTTTCAGGGCGCACCTATCGCTCGCTGCGCGAAATCGGCAAGCAGCTTGCAACGCATCTGCCGAAGGGCATCGAACAGCGCGCCCAGCGCGCGGAAGAATATGCTCGCGGGTTCTGGACCGGCGGCACGATGTTTGAAGAACTCGGCTTCTATTATGTCGGTCCCATTGATGGGCACAATCTCGCGCACCTTCTACCGGTGTTGCAGAATGTCCGTGACGCGAAAGATGGACCGGTGCTGGTCCATGTGGTCACGCAAAAGGGCAAAGGCTACGCTCCCGCGGAGGCCTCTGAGGACAAATATCATGGCGTCGTCAAATTCGACGTCGCCACGGGTGCACAGGCGAAATCAAAATCGAATGCGCCCGCTTACACAAAAGTGTTCGGACAGAGTCTCGCCGCTGAGGCGCGCAAGGACGACAGGATTGTTGCGGTTACGGCGGCAATGCCATCCGGAACCGGGGTCGATATCTTCGCCAAGGAATTTCCGAAGCGGACGTTTGATGTCGGCATTGCCGAGCAGCACGGGGTGACATTCTGCGCGGGGCTTGCAGCCGAAGGCTATAAGCCGTTTGCCGCGATCTATTCGACGTTCCTGCAGCGTGGCTACGATCAAGTGGTGCACGACGTTGCGATCCAATCCCTGCCGGTGCGCTTTGCAATTGATCGTGCAGGGCTGGTCGGCGCGGACGGTCCCACTCATGCTGGATCGTTTGATATTGCCTATCTCGGCTGCCTGCCGCGGTTCGTTGTTATGGCTGCAGGTGATGAGGCGGAACTGATGCACATGGTTGCAACGGCTGTGGCAATCGATGACCGCCCCTGCGCCTTTCGCTATCCGCGAGGCGAGGGTCTGGGCGTCGAGCTTCCGGCAGAAGGCAAGCCGCTTGAAATCGGTAAAGGCCGGGTGCTTCGCGAAGGCACGAAGGTTGCGCTGCTATCGTTTGGCGCGCGTCTTGGCGAATGCCTCAAGGCGGCGGAGGAGCTTGCAGCCCTTGGGCTCTCAACCACGGTCGCCGATGCGCGATTTGCCAAGCCGCTCGATACCGATCTTGTGCTGCGCCTTGCCCGCGAGCATGAGGTCCTGCTGACGGTTGAAGAAGGTTCAATTGGTGGATTTGGATCGCAGGTGTTCCAGGCGCTCGCCGAGCATGGGGCACTTGATCGTGGCCTGAAGGTTCGTGCCATGGTGCTGCCCGATATCTTTATCGATCACGACACACCCAACGCGATGTACGCCCAGGCGGGCCTCGATGCCAAAGCCATTGTTGCAAAGGCTGTTGGTGCCCTCGGGCAAGCTGAGATTCGCAGTGGAGGTCATGTTGCATAGATCTCCGTGCTGTCGGTCAGAATTAAGCAAGCAGTGTAAAGCTCTATAATCTGCCTGCTCATAGTCATATCCTCAGATCTACTTTGAAAAAGCGATCAGAGCCTGGAGGGACATGTGATCTTTCGGGCAGGAACTGCAACTGAACTTTCCGAGTTAATGTGAACATGCAGGTGATACTCGCTCAGCCTCGTGGTTTTTGTGCCGGTGTTGTGCGGGCGATTGAGATCGTCGAGCGCGCGCTGGAGAAATATGGCCCACCGGTCTATGTGCGCCATGAGATCGTG
Source organism: Xanthobacteraceae bacterium (assembly GCA_036262895.1). Lineage (GTDB taxonomy): Bacteria > Pseudomonadota > Alphaproteobacteria > Rhizobiales > Xanthobacteraceae > AP-16. The sequence goes on along the minus strand of DATAIA010000005.1, from coordinate 1,733 downwards.
CACAACCAGCACGTGGTCGAAAGCCTCAAGGCCAAGGGCGCACGGTTTGTCGAGAATCTGTCGGAGGTTCCGGCCAACGCGGTGACGGTTTTTAGTGCGCACGGGGTGGCTCGAAGCGTTGAGGAAGAAGCGGCGGCGCGAAATCTGCCAGTGCTCAACGCGACATGCCCGCTTGTAACCAAGGTTCATAATCAGGGGCAGCGCTATGTTGCTCAGGGCCGCACGCTGATCCTGATCGGTCATGCCGGCCATCCCGAAGTGGAAGGCACTATGGGGCAGATCGCAGCACCAGTCTTTCTGGTGCAGACCGAGGAAGACGTGGAGGCACTCGATCTGCCGACGGATGCTCCGACGGCCTATGTGACCCAGACGACCCTCAGCGTTGACGATACCCGCGGGATCATCGCGGCGCTCAATCGCCGCTTTACGAATATCGTCGGCCCGGAAACGCGCGATATCTGCTATGCCACCCAAAATCGCCAGGTGGCCGTGCGGGAGCTGAGTAAGGTGGTCGACGTCATTCTCGTCGTCGGTGCAAAAAACAGCTCAAACTCCAATCGTCTGCGCGAGATTGGGGCCGAGGCTGGACTCCCGAGCTACCTTCTTGCGGATGGGAGCGAATTCAACCCCGATTGGGTGCGTGGCGCCCGGCGGGTGGGCATTACCGCGGGGGCATCCGCCCCGGAAGTGCTGGTGGAAGACCTGATCGGTGCATTGCGGCGGTTGGGTCCGGTCGACATTTCCACACTCCCCGGCCGGGAGGAAAAAATAGAGTTCCGGTTGCCGGCCGAACTCGCAGAAGTGCGGTGACGAACGCCGGAATTGATGTTAGAGCGCATGGCTAGTGCCGCCGATTTGAAGTTCCTACACGGGTTGCGGCAAACTGGTTTAGGAACTTCAAATCGAAAGCGGCACTAGAATCATAGACTTGCTAGTGCCCTTTTGTTTTCGAAGTTCGTGTAAGAGGGTGCCGCAGCGTAGCACGAACTTCGAAAACAGGGCACTAGTTGCCGCCGATTTGAAGTTCCTACACGGGTTGCGGCAAACTGGTTTAGGAACTTCAAATCGAAAGCGGCACTAGAATCATAGACTTGCTAGTGCCCTTTTGTTTTCGAAGTTCGTGCAAGAGAGTACCGCGGCGTATCACGAACTTCGAAAACAGGGCACTAGAAGCGTGCTCGGTAAGATAGCCATTCAGTAGCGATACGACGATAGAAGGAGCCGCCCCATGGGAATTCCGTTGCTGCAAAAAGCCGTGGTTGGCGCATACGTTGTCCGCCAGCACCTTGTCGGTCGAAAACGTTATCCGCTCGTGCTGATGCTGGAGCCGCTGTTTCGCTGCAATCTCGCCTGCGCGGGCTGCGGAAAAATCGACTATCCCGACGAGATTTTGAATCAACGGCTCTCGGTGGCCGAGTGTTTGGAGGCTGTTGACGAGTGCGGCGCGCCGGTTGTGTCGATCGCCGGCGGCGAACCGCTGCTCCATAAGGAACTTGCCCAAGTCGTCAAAGGCATTATTGCGCGGCGCAAGTTTGTTTATCTCTGCACAAACGCGTTGCTGATGGAAAAGAAGCTCGATCAGTACGAGCCGAGCCCCTATTTCGTCTGGTCGGTGCATCTCGACGGCGACAAGAAGATGCATGATCAATCGGTCTGTCAGGCCGGCGTCTATGATCGTGCGGTTGCAGCAATTCGCGCGGCGAAAGCGCGGGGGTTCCGCGTCAATATCAATT
>DATAIA010000004.1:0-5647 GCA_036262895.1 Xanthobacteraceae bacterium | reverse complement strand
TACGAAGGCACCATGCTGTTCGTCTCACATGATCGACACTTCCTGGCCGCACTGTCCAATCGGGTGTTGGAATTGACGCCTGATGGCATTCATCAATATGGCGGCGGCTACACGGAATATGTCGCGCGCACGGGCCAGGAGGCTCCGGGGTTGCGGGGGTGAGCGGGCGGGATGGGTTTAGGTTAGCTTGTCTTTTTCATCAGTTATTCTCAGACGATTGTTTCATTCGATCGGCGCCGCCCATCCGCACTGGGGTGATGGGCCCCGGCTCTCGCCGGATAAGTCCGGCTCGGCCGGGGTGACGGCGGAGATCAACGACAAGGCTACAGATTCCAGAGCCGTCATTCCGGCCAAGCGAGCAACGCGAGCGCGAGCCGGAAACCATCACCCCAGCGAGAGTTTGGTAACCCATGGCATTTGGCAAAAATCGTCAGTCACTAGGGTAATTGAAGCAGAAACGCGTTATTGCGACGTGTGCTGATGCAAAAAGGGCGCCCAGTGGGCGCCCTTTGTTATTTGATCGCGTGCGCGTGTTCTCACGAACACCCCGTCGTCGACCCACACGTGTCGCACTTCATGCAGGTGCCGTTGCGCACGAGCGTGAAGTTCCCGCACTCGCCGCACATTTCGCCTTCGTAGCCTTTGGCCTTGGCTTCAGCGCGGCGCTCAGCGGCGGTGACCTTGGCGACCGCGCGGGCATCGGTCTGCGTTTCCGATTGTGCCCACGGCAGGCTTTCAAGCGTCTGGGTGACCGGGGATTTGGCTTCTTCAGCTTTGAGCGCACTGGTGCCCGCAACAGCGCCGCCCCGCAATGAGGTGACGTTACCCGCGGTGCGTGCTTCTGCAGCAACGCTGCTTGGCATCACGACGAGTTTGTCGGTACGCGAACGCGTCAGGCCCTTCGAGACATATTTGGCGGCTGAACCGCCGGAGGAGGGCGCTTTGCCTTCCTCAACGCCGCGCCCCAGCGCATCGAAACCGGCCCCGATGTCGGATGGATCGACGTGGGCAAGATCGAAGCGGCTGAGATAGCTCACCGCAAGCTCGCGGAACACATAGTCGAGGATTGACGTCGCATATTTGATGGAGTCGTTGCCCTGCACCGGTCCTGCCGGTTCAAACCGGGTGAAGGTGAAGGCGTCGACATATTCTTCAAGCGGCACGCCATATTGCAGGCCGAGCGAAACCGCGATCGCGAAGTTGTTGATGATCGAGCGGAGCGCTGCACCTTCCTTGTGCATGTCGATGAAGATCTCGCCGAGCCGGCCGTCGTCGTATTCGCCGGTCCGCAGATAGACCTTGTGACCGCCGACGACAGCCTTCTGGGTGTACCCCTTGCGGCGATCGGGCATGCGCTCGCGTTCGCGAATGACCGTGATGCGCTCAACCACTTTCTCGACGATCTTCTCGGCAAGACCCGAGGCGCGCGCCGCCATTGGCTTCTCGAGGAAGGCGTCGACGTCTTCGTCCTCGTCTTCGTCAGCAATAAGCTGCGAGTTGAGCGGCTGCGAAAGTTTGGAGCCGTCGCGATAAAGCGCGTTGGCTTTCAGCGCGAGCTTCCAGGACAGCATGTAAGCTGCCTTGCAATCCTCGACCGTCGCCTCGTTCGGCATGTTGATGGTCTTGGAAATAGCGCCGGAGATGAACGGCTGCGCCGCGGCCATCATGCGAATGTGGCTTTCGACCGAGAGATAGCGCTTGCCGGTGCGACCGCACGGGTTTGCGCAGTCGAACACGGCGTAGTGTTCGGCTTTGAGATGCGGCGCGCCCTCAACCGTCATGGCGCCGCAGACGTGAATGTTGGCCGCCTCGATTTCCCGTTTGCTGAAACCGAGATGCGCGAGCAGATCGAAGCTCGGGGAGGCGAGATCATCAGCCGAAATGCCAAGCGTGTCGCGGCAGAACTCCTCGCCAAGCGTCCATTTGTTGAATACGAATTTGATATCGAACGCGCTTGGCAGCGCTTTCTCGACCTGCGCGATCTTTTCTGCCGTGAAGCCTTTGGCGGCGAGCGTTGTGTGATTAATCGCCGGTGCGTTGGTGAGCGTACCGTGACCGACGGCATAGGCCTCGATCTCGCCGATGTCCGCTTCGCTATAGCCGAGCACACGCAAGGCTTCCGGCACTGCGCGGTTGATGATCTTGAAATAACCGCCGCCGGCGAGCTTCTTGAATTTCACCAGCGCGAAATCGGGCTCGATGCCGGTAGTGTCGCAATCCATCACGAGACCGATCGTGCCGGTCGGTGCCACCACGGTCGTCTGTGCGTTGCGATAGCCGTTAGCTTCGCCAAGCTCCAAGGCGCGATCCCATGCGCGCTTGGCGTGCTCGATCATCTTCGGATCGGGGCAGGCGGCATGATCGAGCCGGACCGGCGGCGTCGTCACCTGCTCATAGCCCATCTTCTCGCCATGCGCGGCGCGGCGATGATTGCGGATCACGCGCAGCATGTGCTCGCGATTTTTCTTGTAGCCGGGGAACGTGCCGAGCTGTGCCGCCATTTCCGCCGAGGTGGCATAGCAGACGCCAGTCATGATGGCGGACAGCGCACCGCAGATCGCGCGGCCTGCATCCGAATCGTAGGGAATGCCTGACGACATCAGAAGGCCGCCGACATTGGCGTAGCCGAGCCCAAGCGTACGGTACTCGTAGGACAACAGTGCAATTTGTTTGGACGGGAACTGCGCCATCAGCACCGAAATTTCGAGCACGACCGTCCACAGCCGCACCGCATGCTCGTAACCTTCGATATCGAACTCCCGCGTCTTGGGATTACGGAAGGTCAGGAGATTGAGCGAGGCGAGATTGCAGGCCGTGTCGTCAAGGAACATGTATTCCGAGCACGGATTGGATGCGCGGATCGGGCCTGACGCGACGCAGGTGTGCCAGTCGTTCACGGTGGTGTGGAACTGCAGGCCGGGATCGGCGCTTGCCCATGCGGCGTAGCCGATCTTTTCCCAGAGATCGCGCGCCTTGAGGGTCTTGGCGACCTTGTTCTGTTTGGTGCGCCAAGTCAGATCCCAGTCGCCGTCCGCTTCCACGGCTTTGAGGAACTCGTCGGTGACGCGCACCGAGTTGTTGGAGTTCTGGCCAGACACCGTGAGGTAGGCATCCGAATCCCAATCGGTGTCGTAGATCGGGAATTCGATATCGGTGTAGCCCTGTTTGGCGAATTGAATGACGCGGCGGATGTAATTGTCGGGAACCGCATTGCGGCGCGCCGCTTTGATCTCGCGGCGCAGCACCGGGTTTTTCTCCGGGTCGAAGCAATCGTCGCCCGAGCCCTCGCAATTGACGCAAGCCTTGAGAATGGCTTTGAGGTGCCGCTGGTTGATCTTCGAGCCGGTGACGAGGCTTGCCACCTTCTGCTCTTCGATCACCTTCCAGTCGATGTACTGCTCGATATCCGGATGGTCGACATCAACCACCACCATCTTGGCGGCGCGCCGGGTCGTGCCGCCTGATTTAATCGCGCCGGCAGCTCGATCGCCGATTTTCAGGAAGCTCATCAAGCCCGAGGACTTGCCGCCGCCGGAGAGGCTTTCGCCCCCGCCGCGCAACTTTGAGAAGTTTGATCCAGTGCCGGAGCCGTATTTGAACAGGCGCGCCTCGCGCACCCACAGATCCATGATCCCGCCTTCGTTGACGAGATCGTCGGAGATCGACTGAATGAAGCAGGCGTGCGGCTGCGGATGCTCGTAAGCCGATTTCGACTTCACGAGCTTGCCGGTTTGGAAGTCCACGTAGTAGTGGCCCTGGCTCGGCCCGTCGATGCCGTAAGCCCAGTGCAGACCGGTGTTGAACCATTGCGGCGAATTGGGCGCAACCATCTGCGCCGCCAGCATGAAGCGCAATTCGTCAAAGAACGCAGACGCGTCATTCTCCGAATCGAAATAGCCGCCCTTCCATCCCCAATAGGTCCAGGTGCCGGCGAGACGATCGAATACCTGTTTCGCCGAGCTTTCGCCGACCATGCGCTCTTTCTCAGGCAGAGCGCGCAGCGCTTCATCATCGGCAACCGAGCGCCAGAGGAACGAGGGAACGGTTTCTTCTTCCACCTTCTTCAGGCGCGCGGGCACACCGGCTTTGCGGAAATATTTCTGGGCGAGCACGTCGGAGGCGACCTGCGACCATTGAGCGGGCACTTCCACGTTCTCGGCACGAAACACCACAGACCCATCGGGATTGCGGATTTCGCTCGCGGTCAGGCGGAATTCGATATCCGCATAAGGTGACCGTCCGTCCGTGGTGTACCGTCGCTCAATCCGCATAGTCCTCACCCTTTCATCGGCAGATGGCGCCCCGGCCAGCCGACACTTCCCCATGACCCGAATCCACCCAGGATCCGTGCCCCCTTACCGGTTTGATCCGGCATATGTTCAACGCGCGCTTTCACTAAAATGTCCGGTGCCGGGCTCACCGGCATCGGATTGTGGTTTGGCGAGACGGCAGCACCCAGAAGCGACATAAACTCCGTCCCCACATGCCTGCTCGGGCCGGCGGAGCAACGTCGAAAGCCTGGTTCCGGGAGCCGTCCGGCAGGACTTCATACTACCCCGCCCGACGTGCTGAAGGCTAAGACAACTCCGTCGCACCCGTCAAGAAGTAGTGCGAGAGTCTGAATCAACCCCTAAATCTTGTGCATGGGGTGTGAATTTCGGGGACAATCGTTCGGGGGGTTCCCAAGTATCGGATATTGGCCGCAGATTCGGAAGGGCAAGATGTTGCGACATCATCACCAATCAATCGCACGTCCGTCATAAATCGCGACACTGTGTCTTTTGGGTATCAGCCGCCCGCGCATGGCTGGCTTGGCCGGGCTGCATGCGTGCCCTTTTTTCCGCCTCAACCTGGATCATATTACCAGCAAGCCGGGATGAAGCGGACCTGACTCCAGCGAATCATGAATCGGAAGGCGAGCGCACTGATTCCCTTCAGGCCGGGAGGTGATTCTCTGATTCGGCGCCGAAGCCCGCTCGCAGTCAGCCGGCTGCTGGACTTCAGCAGGGCAAGGTGGCAAGAACCGTATTGTCTTGAAGGCCGATGACTCGAAAACCGGTGTCCCGATTCCAACGTTCTTATGACGTTGCGGCACACTCACATGAGCTGGCGCGCGATGAAGCAATTCTTCCTGAAAATATTCACCTGGTGGAACGGCGAGACGTTCGGAACGCAGCTTTGGACCTTCCTTTACGGTGAGTTCGTCGGAACAGACGAGTTGGGCAACCGCTATTACCGCACGCGCGGCGGCAAGATCGACCCGGTGCTCGGCTTCGAGCGGCGCTGGGTCGTCTATAATGGTTATGCGGAAGCCTCGGCGATTCCGCCAAGCTGGCATGGTTGGATGCATCACACGGTGGATCTTCCACCGACAAAAGAACAGGTGGCGACCCGCCCCTGGCAGAAGCCGCACCGCCCCAATCTGACCGGGACTCCGGCAGCCTATCGGCCGCCCGGTTCGACGCTCGCCAAGGGGCATCGGCCGCCTGCGACCGGCGATTACAAAGCCTGGACGCCCGGGCGCTGATTGCATCCGCGCATATCTGCCGATTGTTTGATCTGAAATACGAAGATGTGCCGGCTGGTCTGCGGCGACGTCTTGATCGCGCCCTTTCCCCGCCGCATTCTCCATGTTAACCAGCCATAT
>DATAIA010000003.1:0-8217 GCA_036262895.1 Xanthobacteraceae bacterium | reverse complement strand
CCTCGCCCGCAGTCGAGCCAAGAAAGCCGGTCGTGCGACGCACTTCGTCAACCGTAATGACGGAGCGCAGCGTTCCTGAATCGTTCAACGAGCGCTCAAGTACAAGCAAATCGCCATGGGTTCGCGCGGCAATCCGGCGAGCAATCGGATGTTCAGGATCTATCGACAGCGATTGAGCTTTTTGGACGGGATCTGCGAGTGGGTCCGGATGGGCCAAAACGAAACGCGCCATGCGATAGGCCAGCGTCGCTTTTCCAATCCCCTCGGGTCCACCAATCAGCCAGGCATGAGCCACACGGCCACTGCGATAATTATCAAGCAACGCCGCTTCTACCTCGGCGTGGCCGAACCAGACCGTCGTTTCTCGCGGATGCGGCACCTCATCGTCATCGTCGCTGGACCGGGCCGCGCCGCTCACCTGGAGACGCCTCCAAACGAGATGGGAGCCTCTGCGGGGCTCAGTCGATCATTGACGACCGACCAGATCGATTTGGCAACAGCATTGAGATCGGCGGAGGCATCGATCACGACGCATCGATCGGGTTCACGCTGCGCAAGTTCAAGGTAGGCCTCGCGCAGCTTTTTGTGGAAATCGATCGTCTCCCTCTCGAACCGGTCAGGCTCGGCATCGCCTCTGCGATGCGAAGCGCGGAACAGGCCGACTTCGGCCGGAAGATCGAGCACCAGCGTCAGATGCGGCTTGGTATTGCCGATGATGAGCTCTTCCAATTGCGTAATCAGCCGCGGATCAACATGACTCAAGATGCCCTGATAAACACGGGTGGAGTCCGCAAAACGATCGCAGATGACCCACTCGCCACGTTCGAGAGCTGGACGAATGGTTTGACAAAGATGGTCGTCGCGAGCGGCCGCAAACAGCAAGGTCTCAGCTTCGGCGCCAAGCGGCTTTGCCGCTCCGGACAGCAGAACATGGCGGATCGCCTCTGCTCCCGGTGAACCGCCGGGCTCGCGGGTCAGAAGCACGTCAATGCCGAGCGGCTTCAACCTGCTCGCCAGCATTCGCGCATGGGTCGACTTGCCAGTCCCCTCGCCGCCCTCAAACGTGATGAAACGTCCGCGCAATCTGCTGCTCTCCGGTGTCGGTTGATGAGGTTATATCAAGATTCCACCGGATAAAGGCGAGGCTCTATAAACGCGCCACGCCGGCCCGGAACATCCCGATCATGAGTTCGGCGGCTGCATCGAAGGCGCGTTGGGTCATGCTACCTCGTTCTACGTCTTCGCCGGCATAAAGCGGCACTTCAAGCACCACATTTTCCCCTCGCCAAACCTTCAACTTACCGATCTGCTGTTTTCGCTCAATCGGGGCTGGAACCGGGCCGGTATAGATCACCCGGCCGATGATCCGGTCGGGAGTATTGCGCGGCACGAGAAGGCGAATTTCCCCGTCAGCAACCAGCGGCACGCCGCTTTTCAAGCCGCCATAGAGCTTCGCCTGGCTGATGATTTCGCCTTCGGCGAATAGCAGTCGAGGCTCAAAGCCGTGGAAGCCCCAGTCCAGCATTCGCTTTGCTTCGTCAGCCCGATCCTTTTGGGATTTTAGTCCGTTGATGACGACAATGAGACGCAATCCGTTTTGCACCGCCGATCCAACAAGACCATAGCCACCATCTTTGGTGAGGCCCGTCACCATGCCATCCGCGCCGATATTCATTTTCAGCAGCGGATTGCGGCTGAGCTGGCGGATCTTGTTCCAGGTGAATTCGCGTTCGTTATATAAGCCGTAAAATTCAGGGTACGTGCGAATAATGTGCTGCGCGAGTTTGGCAAGTTCGCGCGACGTCATTTTAAGTTGCGGGTCGGGGAGGCCTGTCGCATTGCTGAAGTTCGAGCGGACAAGACCGAGATCGCGGGCGCGCTTATTCAAGAGTTCCGCAAATTGCGGCTCGCCCCCGGCGATTCCTTCGGCAAGCGCGATACACGCATCGTTACCTGCCGGAATGATTGCGCCGCGCAACAGATCCATCACCGGAATGCTGCTGTGGATCGAGGCGAACATGGTCGCCCCATGCGACGGCGCGCCACCACGGCGCCAAGCATTTTCGCTGATTGATAATTCTTCTTCCGATCTGATCTCGCCGCTTTGGATTGCGTGAAAGACGTATTCCTCCGTCATCAGCTTGGCCATACTGGACGGGTCCATAAGCTGATCGGCATTCTTTTCGTAGAGTACGGTCCCGCTTTCGGCATCGATCAGAATCGCGAATGGGGCTGTCGACTGAAACGGCTCGTCTTTCTTTGATCCCTGCGCCCAGCTTTGCGCGCCGCAGCCAATTGCAAGCGCCAAGCCCAGCGCGCAGATGCGCAGGCAAGATATCCGCAACAGGTCAGCGATCATGCTGGTTGACCGAGCAAAGCCGGAACGTGACATGGAGATCCATTTCTTCAACACAGAATACCGGTCGAAAGTTGCGCGGCGATTATATCTGCGCAGGTGATAAAAAATCACCACGGCCTGGCCGGTATCCCCGCCGGTTTGCAGCTCAGCAGCCGATTTAATACAGGCCGCGGCCCGTCGAAATGCCCGCATCGTAAGCCGGTGACGCATAAGCCGCGACCGGTAATCTCTGCATTTGCGGCGGCTCGATCGACGGCCGCTTGAGTTCGGCAGTGATAATCCTCTCCGGCTGCGGGCTCTGGCGAGCAACCGATCGCATCACGCCAAGCGCCGCTTCACGCGATGCAGGTTCGCCGAGATCGTAGGGACGCCCGGCTGGAACTGGCGCCTCACCCTTGAGAACCGGGCTATGAGATCCCGAATCAGGAAGGAACGGTTTTGCAGACGCCAGCATGATCGAGGGAGCCGGCGCAGGCTGTCCAACCCGAAGGGTCGCCATCAATTGCTGGTCGTTGGACCCATCGAGCGGTGCGCGGCCGACATACTCAACACGCACACGGGCAAGACCGTTATCCCGGAAGCCCAGAAGCTCTGCTGCCTTACCGGACAAGTCGATTTCGCGATTTCCGTGATAGGGGCCGCGATCGTTGACGCGAACGATCACCGAGCGCTGATTTGAAATGTTGGTCACCCGCACATAGGACGGCATCGGCAAAGTCGGATGCGCAGCCGATAAGCTGTGCATATCGTAGACTTCGCCGTTCGCGGTGAGGCGGCCGTGGAAGTCCGCCCCATACCAGGACGCCATTCCTTCCGACCGATAATTGGGATTCTCTTCCGGGACATAGGAGCGCCCGGCCACGACATAGGGCTTGCCCACACGATACGTGCCGCCGCCCTTCGGAACCGGCTCGCCTGGTTCCACAACGCGCGGACTTGCGGAAACGCCATACTTTGGATCGATAGAGGCGAACTTGTTCGACGAGGTGCAATTGGCCAGGAGCAGGCAGCCGGCCGCCACCACGGCAATTCCAACAAAGCGCTCTTTAACGCCAGCTATTCTGCGTTGCCCCATCCGCCCCGTGTCCCCTCGCCGGCCTTCCAATTGCCTTCCCCCGAAGGTGATATGAAAAACCGATACAAATTCCGCGGATGCACAAACGAGACGCGCACCCCCTACCCTAAGTTGTCGTTAAAATAGCGCCGATCCTAAGGCAAGCAAACGAGCTTGGTTAACGTGGTAAATTTCCGGTAACCATGGCCGGCACGAACTCGAAGGATCTGAGTATTGCCGTATCAGATCTATGGTGGGTCCCACTGGGCAGCAGGAGCCAATGCGCTCAAAAGAGCGCACTACGGCTTAACGACCCAAGCTGCCGGCGCGTTAGTCCAGTCGAAAGTCTGTAATTTGACATTCGGCTTGTCAGCCAAAAACTGATCAACCGCTGCAGTTTCACCGGGCCAGTCGTGAATCCCATACTCATCGAAAATCACAATCCCGCCTCTGGTGACCTTGGGCCAGATCGCAGTAAGCGCGGCTTTGGTGGGCTCGTAAAGATCGCAATCGAAATGAACAAGCGAAAATCGCACGCCCGGATTGTCGTCAAGGAATTTCGGAACCGACGAGGCAATGTCTCCATCTATGAGTCTGATGCGCGGCTTCCAGCCGACGAAACGATCACGATCGAAGATGTCAATCGCGCTGAGAAGTTCTTCCTTGAAATCAATTGGGTTGAACCCACCCAACGTCTTTCCTGCCCCCTCTTTTCTGGCACCGTCCTCCGTTGAAAACCCAGTAAAGCCGGCCCAATTGTCAAAACCAAACACGGTTTTCGTGCGATCGCCAATACAAAATGACTCAAGCAAGTTTGCCCATGTCATTAATCCAAGGCCACGGTAGACGCCGAATTCCGCTATATCGCCCGGAATGCCGAGTGTCTCACGAAATAGATGTGTATGAGCGAGAAAACGCTTAAGATTCTGGCGACGAGCGAGCACCGGAAACAGTTTGACAGCTTCGATCGGTGCAATTTTGAACCGTGCACAGTGGTCTGCAATACTATTTTCGATCAGCGAGTCTGGACTGTAAAGTTTGGTGCCGCTTTTGGCGTCGAATTGCAATTCAGGATCATCATTCATAGTTTGACTTCATTCAATTGGGGTTTTTGACAGCCCATTCCGACATATCCAGATAGTGCTTATTACTATGCGTAGCGCCGCTAAAAAAGCGGCAGTCAATACTGAGGCGGATGCGATCCGAAACGTTCGGCATCGACCCATGGATGACATAAGGATTAAATATCAATACGTCTCCTAACTCCATCGGAGCGCAATCTACCGGCCGCAATCCTTCTGTTTGTATACCTTCAATCCATACTCCGTTACGAACCGTTTTCGTCGCCGGGATCGTGCCTTCCTTCAATCCTTCATAAATGGTCACACCTCCGCAGATCGAATCGATTGGCACGAGTGGTAGCCAAACCGTTACAAAGTCGCTCATGTGCGTGTTGTACGAGATGTCTTGATGCGGTGGTACGCCCGCTTCTAAGTTGCCCGGTAAGACATAACGCGCCATTGGAGGTAAATGCATGAACAAACGATCGGTTTGGAAGATCGCCGCGAGGATGGCGCGAAGACTAGGTGTCTTTGCGATCTCCCAAAAAGATTCCGACAGCCGTATTTGCGTCGGAAAATGGCCTGTCATTAAGACCCGAGTCGGATGATCAAGCTCGTCGGCGCGAGGCGAGCTCAGCAAAGCGCGAATTTCATGCCCCGCCAATTTCGGATCCCGCGGAACACCAAATTTGCTCAGCAAGTCCAGCATGGAATCGACTTGGCTGTACAGCAGCTGTCGTAGCATCTCCGTTACATGCGAGGGAAGCACGTTTCGGAACACCTGATAGCCCTCACGTTCAAAGAACGTAATATCCGGCTGACTAGCGTATCTTAAACTAGTGGACTCGGCGGATAGGAACGCCATTAGTACCCCGCTCATGTATTCCAACATTCTCAGCACAGCGGCAACCTAACTTAGCCTGCCTTTGGTAAAATTCTGGTAATCAAAACTGTGACAAAGAGAGGGCACTCCGACATGATCCGCGTTTTGCTGACGCATACGCCAGACATGCTGCACAATTACTATGGCGGGCGGGCCTTGGCCGCGCTGAAGCAACATGCCGAGGTCCGCCTTAATCCAACCGGTCAAGTGCTCGATGCCAATGCGCTCGCAGAAGCAGCACGAGGGTGCCAAATCGTCGTTGCGGATCGTCAGACGCCGGGACCGGCTGAGTTTTTCCGAAAAGCGCCTGATGTGGTGGCCTTCCTGCGATGTGCCGTCGATATCCGGAATATCGATGTCGCGGCTGCGAGTGAGACTGGCATTCTTGTCACGCGCGCCACACCAGGATTTGCCGCATCGGTCGCGGAGATGGCGATTGGATTCATGATCGATCTGGCCCGCGGCATTTCGGATTCTGTTTTGGTGTATCGAACGGGCCGGCCGGCCGAGGCCAAACGCGGACGCCAGCTCAAAGGCGCAACACTCGGCATCATCGGTTATGGCGTAATCGGCCGATATCTTGCGCCACTCGGCATCGCACTTGGAATGAGAGTGCTTGTGGCCGATCCCTATCAAACGATCACCGAACCCGGTATCGAGCAGGTCGCACTTGAGGCGCTGCTTGATCAATCGGAATACATCGTCTGTCTCGCGATCGCCAATGAAGAAACCGAAAACCTGGTGGGCGAAAAAGCATTCGCCCAAATGCGGCGCGATGCGTTCTTCATCAACCTATCCCGCGGAAATCTGGTCAATGAAGCGGCATTGGCACGCGCGCTCGATGCAAGACAGATTGCCGGCGCGGCCATGGATGTCGGCCGCGCTCCTGATCAAATGCCGTCCCTTGAGCTGGCAAGGCGAGCAGATGTAATCGCAACCCCGCATGCGGCAGGACTGACGCCTGAGGCGATCGAGCATCAGGCGTTCGACACTGTGAACCAAGTCGGCGAACTGGTTGCCGGACGAGTCCCGCCCGGTGCTGTGAACGCAGATGCTGCGCATCGGCTTGAAAAACTGCGATAGCAACGCGCTTGCTCTGACACATAAGAAAACGCGCCGGGTTTGACCCGGCGCGTTTCTTTTATTTCATCACTTATCGACTTGCGTAGGCGTCAATCAATGATGCCATGCGGTCGCGATCGCGGTTTGCAGGTTGGAATCATCTGGCGCCTGCGTTGCTGTGGTTGGATCAAATCCCGGATTGGCGGCCGAGTACGCCGCCATCGCCTGGACGAGTTGCGCCAGTCCGGAGTCAAGCTTCGCCCCATCAGCGGTGGTGATCTCAGCCAACTGCGAAGTGGAAGAACTGAACCATCCGGCCACGGTGATCCGGTCCTGGCTGCCCATGACCGCAATCGACAGATCATTGCCGTTTTGCTGGAACCAAAGCTGCTCGTTGCTGATGTTGGCGCCGAAATCGAGTTCTCCTCGCGCAACGGTCTGGCCCGTTGTCCCATTGACAATTTGATCCTGACCGCCGCCGCGACCGAACAGATAACTGTCGTTTCCGCCCTCGCCCATCAGAATATCGTTGGCGGCGCTGCCCTGAAGTGTGTCGTTGCCGGCGGTACCAAGCACATGCGCACTGGATGAAGTTCCAGGTGGCGTAACAATGATATTGATCGCCTGGGTTCGTTGAGACGGAGTGCTGGTATGCACAGTGCCGTCCGACAATATCGCACTGTCGATAGCCGAGGTCGTGACAGTAAGCTGGAAGTTACCAATGAAATCCTGCGGTGGTGTGATCACCAGACTGCCAAGGGTCCAACTGCTCACGTCAACACTGGTAGCGCCCAGGTTCGAGCTATGCCCGTGCCCATCGCTTAACACCGCGCCATTGGGAATCCCGGAAACCACAATGTTCAGGGACTCCGAACCGTCGGTATCGGTTGAGGTGGCTGCAATGCTGATTGGCTGAGCCGTATTCTCATCGGTGTTGAGGATGGTGAAAATTTGTCCCTGAACACCATTGCCAACGCCGTTAGTCGCGCCGGAATCACTCCACGCCACGACAAAGCCGTTTGGTCCGAATGCCGTCACGGTCGGATCTTTTTGGTCGTTTGCGGTGAACGTATTCACCAGCAGTTCGCCTCCGATCTTGACGCCGTTTGAACTGAACACCTGCGCTTTGACGGCCATTCCGCTGGCATCGCCTCCAACGCCGCTTGGATCGCTCCACACGACCACGAAGTCGCCGTTGGCAAGCGCCGTAATCGCGGACTGCGCCTGAGATCCGGCTGTGGCCGTATTGACCAGGAACTCACTTCCGACTTTGGTGCCGTTTGGAGTGAATATTTGCGCCTTAATGCCTGCGGGGCTGTTATCGCCATCCAGACCACTAAAGTCTTTCCATGAGACGACGAAGTTGCCGTTCCTCAGCTCTGTGACAAAGGGTACCGACTGAAGGCGGAATACCTGTCGCGTGCTGACAACGAACTCGGCGCCGGTCTTATTGCCGGCCAGATCAAAGATCTGGGCTTTGACGGCCGAGGTGCTGGAATCAGCCCAGGCGACAACGAACCCGCCATTCGGCAGAGCTGAACTCTGCGACAGTCCCGTTACGGACGAGAATTGCTGGCTGCCGGCTGTCTGCGTGTTGACCAGGAACTCGCCGCCAAGCTTGTTGCCATTGGCATCGAATACCTGTGCCTTAACGTCGGGATTGGCATTCTGTACGCCAGGATCATCCCAGGTAATGACGAACCCGCCATTCACCAACCCTGTGATTGCTCGATTGTCCTGATCGTTCGCGGTTTGCGTGTTGACCGAAATTTCACCACCGCTTTTGCTTCCATCGGCG
>DATAIA010000002.1:0-3943 GCA_036262895.1 Xanthobacteraceae bacterium | reverse complement strand
GCCGCTATCTCACGTCACGTATGCTCAGGTCGTCTCATCTGAGCTTCCATATCCATCCGTGAAGACGCAGTTCCGATGGCCCTATCTGCGGCTGAGAGGCCCCCTGAATCACTTCCGTGCCGATGCTACCAGGGAAGTTAGAGTCTACGTTGATCTCGGTCCCGAGGTGGGGCGGAACACCCATTCGCGCCAGACGGTCAACAGCGCTGCCATGATCACCGGCCCAAGAAACAAGCCAATGAGGCCGAACGCAGCGAGCCCGCCGAAAATCCCGACGAATGCGAGGAGAAACGGAAGTCGCGCCGATCCACCGACCAAGATCGGCCAAACGAAATGATCGCCGGCGAGCATGACGATGACCCCCCAGCTAAATACGCCTGCGGCCGCCAGTCCACTGCCATCACCCGAGACCAGGACTAATGCCGCCCCGGTGAAGACCACCCAAGCTCCAAACGGGATCATGGCGAAGGCCGCCGTGAAAATGGTAAACAGTATCGCATTTGGCACGCCTGCCACGAGATAACCAACGCCGATCAACAGTCCCTCGCCCACAGCGACCAAAACCGTGCCGTTCACGGTGCCGCGGGTGGCGCCGACCATTTTTTCAATCAGGTTCTCGCCAGCCTCTCCAAACAGCCGGTCACACGTTTCTAGGAAGCGGTTCGCAACCGAACGGCCATTGCTCAGCAAAACGAACAAAGCCAACAAGGAGAAGAAAAGTAGAAACAGGCGATGGAGCAGTTGTGCTCCAAACGTTCTGAAGAGATCCGACGCATTCTCAGCATTTACCGTCTTCAGCCAGGCGGTCGCGGCCTTTGGATCCGAAAGGTTGTCACGCCACCACTGCTGCATGCTTTCCGCAGCAACCGGCAGGCGGGCAATCCACTCAGGCACCTCGATCCCGCTCTCGCCTGCCTTCTTCACCCAGCCGATAAGCACATCGCCTTGCTGCGCCAGCTGGTAAACGGCAAGCGCCATGGGCGAAAACAGAATCAAGGCAACGATGAGTGTGAAAACGCCAGCGCTCAGCTTCGAGGTGCCCGAGGCAAAACGCTTCGCAAATGCCAGGTACATGGGCCATAGCGAAACCGCGAGTATGGTGGCCCAGATCAACGCCGGCAGAAAGCTCGCGGCGGTCCATAATGCAAGGCCAACCAGCACGACCGCAAGCACGACGCGAGCCTTCACACGTGCCGCGGCGTCCAATGGTAGCGGTTTTCGATCGGTATTGGCGTCGGTTCGATCTGAGCGCTTCTTCCCTGCGCCTGATGCGATGCGATCGATCATTGCGGATTAAACGCGGCCGGCCTATGGCGTCCGGTCAACACGCGTGAGGTGTTCTCTCGCCGCTTCACCCTCTTGGTCCTCCGTTCCCTGCACCGAAAACAACCGAGAGCAGTCTCAGTTCCATAAGCCATGCGCCGCTTCTGCAACTCTGATGCCGGAACACCGACCCTGTCGAGGCGTTCAATCGAGCCCGCGTTCAAGCGAACCTCGCGGTGCAGCGGCTTTCCGAACGGCATCAGCCCGGCCCGGGGCGCTCCAAGGGATTTCAAGGTACTCCAAGATATGAGAATCCCTCGGCTACTGAGGCCATTCACGTGAGCTCGCGAAGGATCTAGCGGCAGGATCAATTAGGAACGACGCCACAGCCGTTCCGTGAGCAAGCGCTAAGCCCTCCGGAAAGTCCTTCGTGGCGTTGGTCGGGTTGGCGCCTCCCGTAACTCGCGACCCCCGTCAGCCAGCAGCCTCGAGCATCGGGGTCGCTTTTCGGAGAAAGGACGTTTCTTCGCTAGAGAGATATTCGTCGGGTCTGATTAGGGGCTAGTTCGAGCACGTCCGCCGGAACTCACGGATACAACTCTGTCATAGGTTCCGACCCTCACGACGGTAGTTATCGTGGTGGCGCGGTCCGTGAGTCGCTTCTCCGCGCGAGCCCGTCGCCTGTTTCGCATGATGCCATATGCGACGTAAGCAACCAAGAACAAGAGCCCCCTATGAACCACAGCGCGACGGGCAAATACGACCCGGTGTTCACCGAAAGCCGTTGGGCCGGACCGCTGGGCAAAAAAGCCGCGGTCGAAACCGCGAGATTCCGAACCCCCGGAAGTGAGCAAACGCGGCTGGAAGAATTGGAAGCACCTTTCTCATCGCGATCATCCGCGCACTTGGTTCGTACTTGGGTCCAAATGGCAACGCGACAGTTGCGGGCCGCTCCCAACGTCTGCCGGGGTGAATCGCAACCTGATCAACCATCCACCGGATATCCCACGGCGCGCTTGCACATCGTTAAGAATGACCTTGGAAC
The DNA here is from genome assembly GCA_036262895.1 of Xanthobacteraceae bacterium. Classification (GTDB taxonomy): domain Bacteria; phylum Pseudomonadota; class Alphaproteobacteria; order Rhizobiales; family Xanthobacteraceae; genus AP-16. The sequence continues at coordinate 1,635 of DATAIA010000002.1, read as the reverse complement.
AGAAGCTGGACAGCTTCGCCACTCCCTCAGCGCTCTTGATCCAAATGCACCCAGGCAGGGCAAATTTTGACAAGCACGTTTTGGGCTGGCAGGAACTCGGGAAAATCTGGCAAGTTGATTGTGCGGGTCTCGCGGCTGAGGAAGATATGATCGCTCTAACATTGATGGAATATTCTCACTGGCTGATAATAGCCGGGTCCCTTTTGCTTCTCTTTGGCTTAGCGGGATTGGCAGCGCGCCACCGAATCGTTGAGGCCGAACCCGATCCAACGACAGCTGACAGTCAGTGCTCCGATCTGGATACAGAGCTGACTCCTTCCGAGATTTACCATCGCGCGGCGAAGGAGAAGCGAAGGGCTCGCTGGGCTGATACACCCCACGAAGAACTGTTGGATGCCGACTCGAAGACGCAGCATCCGACGTAGACTCTCAGAACATGAAGGCTCAGACCCAAACAATCATCTATACGATTCTGGCGGACGACAACCCCGTAGCGGCCCTGCAAGCCACTGGCGCGGAAGCCCGCGAACTCCTCAAAGAGAAGTGGTTTCATGAAGAACTAGCGGCACTGAAGGTTGACGGGCAACCGCTTTATAAGTCTGGGACCAGGCTGCGAGCTCGGCCAGCGACCGAAGAAGAGTGGAGGGTCTACGATCAGGAATGCAAGGAAGCCGCCGACGCTGACGAAATTGAATTCGTCTATCTAGTCGATTTGTATCGCCAATAGAAGAAGGCCGCCGCTGGATTGAAACAGCGACGGGCCTACGCATTACTCTCGCGAGGCCTTGGGAGCGATACGCGATTGATCCAACCTTACGAGTCGGCGGATAAAGAATGATTTGCCCGCCAGCGTGAAACGGTAGACCGGTCTCTTAGCACCGGGCGCCTAGCGTGGGCTGTCAGCCGCTGCCCGGGCGGCCGTCGCCTTGGTGATGATCGGGGTGGCACGCCTCTCGAGGGACCGTCGCCAGCGGACTCTATTCGTCGGGGACCTGTATATCCTGACCCTGCTGGCTCGGCATTTCGAGGCCATCGAAAGACACTGGAAGGATTTTCGAGAACGCATGCGCCGTCGCCGTCCGCGCCCTTAGTTCATCTCTGAAATCTCTTTCAGCGCCATAGCCCATGCAAATTCAGAGATGGAGTAGCGCTTCGCGCCATCGCTGATCGTCACGTGCTTGAGCTTCTTCACGACGTGCCAATCGATCGCTTCTGCAAGCGCCTTGCGCGCCGTGTCAGTGGCCGCAGTCAATTCGCAATCATCGGCGCAGCCCTGCACGACAAATAGCATTGAGAAGACAGCTCCTGAAAAACGCGGCCGGCATCATGACCCGCCGCTGAAGCGGTCTCCCAGGTACACAGGTCGTCTATCCTGAAAGATGCCGTGACAGTATTCTGCATCCTTGAAGTTCCTCTTAACCGGGACATCGGTATTCAGCAGAAGCCCGCGTCGCTCCCGCGATTTAGCCGCGCCCAATGCGGTTCCATTGGAACTTTCAACGATGGGGCGCGCGCCAAAACGTGGCGCTCTCGAGACTTGTGGAGGGCATATCAAAAAGCATTCGAGCGCCATACGATCTTCGAGCACGCGTGGAAGCTCGGCCACGAAGGCATCATCGCGGAACTAAAAGACCT
>DATAIA010000001.1:0-1662 GCA_036262895.1 Xanthobacteraceae bacterium | reverse complement strand
GTCATTGCCCCGATGTGCCCATACTCGGCCGTCAGCGTGCTGAGTCCGACCCAGCGCATTCCGGTGGGGCCGAGCCGGCAGGTGCCGCTCGCGCGAGCCGTCAAACGCGCCGCCGGCACCCCGGTCATTGTTGTTTTTCGGGACGGCCATCACTTTCCGTAAACTGCAATAATCACATCGCGTGCGGCGCTTCGGCGAAGCGCAATGAGAGGCTGATATTCCGGTGAAGTGTAGAATGCGCGTATGGCCGCCATGTCGGGAAACTCGACAATGACCACCCGGTTCGGATGCCAATCCCCGTCCAACACTTGATGCGCTCCCCCGCGCGTCAGATAGCGCCCGCCAAAGCGCTCGATCATTGGGATGACCTGACGCAAGTACTCGTCGAAAGTCGCAGGGTCCGTGATCGCGTGCTCGCCGATCCAGTAGGCTGTCATTTGGGTTACACCCGGAACTTGCGCGCGGCTGCTATAGCCTCTCTTCAACTCACCGCGTTGTGGATTGTGCGACAGTGCCGCACAAGGTTGGTGTGAGCTAGAGCATAATCCGGTCGGATTGAATCGGAAGGCGTACGAAGGGGATTCTCAAAGGCTTGCGGATGGGCGAGTCTCCTGGAGATAACGATTCGGGAGACCACGATGCCGAAGCCCTATTCGCGTGACTTGCGTGAACGGGTTGTACGTGCGGTTGAGGCGGGGGCGTCCTGCCACGAAGCCGCGGCAGCGTTTGAGGTAAGTCCAAGCTCGGCGATCCGATGGGTGGCGCGCTGGCGACAAACCGGAACGGTGGTAGCCAAGCCCATGGGTGGCAAGCGCTCGCCGTTGGATATTCACGCGGAGTGGCTGCTGGAGCTGATTGCCGCCGAACCGGACCTGACGTTGCAAGAAATTCGTGGGCGGCTGCGAGCGTGCGGCGTTTTTGTCAGCGCTAGCTCGGTATGGCGGTTTTTCGACCGCCATCACATCACATTCAAAAAAAAGCCTGCACGCAGCCGAACAAGAGCGCAACGACGTCCGGGCCGCACGCACAAAGTGGAAACGCGAGCAGCCGCAGCTTGATGCAAAGAAGCTCATCTTTATCGACGAGACCGGTACCTCAACCAACATGACCAGGGCGCGTGGACGCTGCCGGCGCGGCAAGCGGCTCGTTGCGAAGGTTCCGCACGGTCATTGGAAGATGACGACCTTTGTCGCCGGCCTGCGGCAGGGAGGTATCACTGCTCCGTTCGTCGTGGACGCCCCGATGAACGGCGAAATCTTTCTGACCTATCTCGAACAGTGTCTGGTTCCGACGCTTTCGCCCGGCGAGATCGTCAGCATGGATAATCTCCCCGCACATAAAGTCGCTGGTGTGCGTGAGATCATCGAAGCCACAGGAGCAAGGCTGCGGATGCTGCCGCCCTATTCGCCAGACCTGAACCCAATTGAGCAGTGCTTCGCCAAAATCAAAGCGCATCTGAGGAAGGCTGGCGAGCGTTCAATTCCCGCTCTCTGGGACCGGATTGGAACAATCCTCGAAGGTGTCGCTCCACAAGAGTGCAAAAACTACTTCACACACGTTGGTTATAGGTCAAATTGAGGGGAATCTGCTCCTAGTTGCGACTTGCGGCTCCGACGCTGAGTGAAGGCCCTTGTCCCATCCGCAATCGGCCAAAAGGAGCAG